>JAJYVM010000065.1 GCA_021792015.1 Bacillota bacterium
CCGCCGAGCCGCTTGGGCGGGCCGCGGCCGCCAACGGCACCGTCATCGGCATCCTGATCGAGGTCAACGTCGGCCAGAACCGCTGCGGCCTGGACCCCTACGACCGCCGCGCCCTGCTGGAGCTGGCCCGCCGCATCGCCGCCACCCCCGGCCTTCGCTTCGACGGCCTCCAGGCCTACGAGGGCCACGCGGCCTTCGACCCGAGCAAGCAGACGCTTGCACCCGTCCACCAGGCAGCCCACGCCGCCCGCCAAGCCCTGGTCGACGCCGGGATGCCGCCGGCCATCGTCAGCGGGGCAGCCACCGGCACCGCCGCCGCCACCGCCGCCTCGGGCGCCTACACGGAGATCCAGCCGGGCTCCTACGCCACCATGGACGCCCGCTACTCGGGCGTGGTCGGGGATGCGTTCCGCCCTGCCCTCGGCCTGCTGGCGAGCGTGGTCAGCGTCCCGACGCCGGAGCGCGTCGTGCTGGATGCGGGCCAGAAGGCCCTTTCCGTGGACTATGGCGCCCCCGTGGTCAAGGGGCGGGAGGGCGAGCTCGTGGTCCTCGCCAAGGGCGCCAGCGACGAGCACGCGGTCATCGAGGTGCGCGGCGGTCCCCGCCCGACGGTTGGCGAGGTGCTGGAGCTGTACCCGAGCCACGGATGCACGACGTTCAACCTGCACGACCGCGTGTACGGCCTCCGCGGCGGCCGGGTCGAGGCCGTGTGGCCCGTCATGCGCGGCCGCTCCTGGTAGGATGCGGCTCGGCCTGCTCCACACCCTGCGCCACCCCGAGCTGAGCCCCGCCGGCGCCCCCGCCGATCTCTGGGACGACGCCGACACGCCCGACACGGTGGCCGGCTTCGTGGCGGCCCTGGGCGAGCTGGGGCACGCCGTCACGGTGTCCATCGACACGGCCTGCGCACCGCTGGCCGCGTACGAGGCCCTGCGCGGCGTCGACCTGGCGCTGTCGCTGGCGGTCGGCTGGCGGGGGCGGGACCGCGAGGCCCAGGCGCCGGCGCTGCTCGAAGCGCTGGGGATCCCCTACCTCGGCTCGCCGCCCCTGACCCTGGCGCTCTGCCTGGACAAGGCTGCAAGCAAGTACTTGCTTATGGCGGCAAGCGTGCCGACCCCGGCCTTTGCGTTGGGGCGCGCGCCCTGCGGCGCGCGCTTTCCCCTGTTCGTCAAGCCGAGCCGTGAGGGCTCGAGCAAGGGGGTGGCCCCAAGCTCGCACGTGGGCGACCCCGCCGAGCTGGCCGCCGCCGTGGCGCGGGTGGAGGCGGCCTACGCGCAGCCCGCGCTGGTCGAGGCGTACATCCCCGGCCGCGAGCTCTGTACGGCCATCCTCGGCGGACGCTTCCTTCCGGTGCTCGAGGTCGCCATGCCGGCGCGGGGCTTCGGGACGGCGGCAGACAAGGAGGACCTCTGGCGCAGCCTGCCCGTGACGTGTCCCGCCGTCATCCCCCCGCAGCTGGCGCGGCGGCTGGAGGTGCTGACCCGGCGCGCCTGCGCCGTGCTCGGGGTGCGCCACATGGCGCGGCTGGACTTCCGCTGGGATGGGGCTGGCGAGCCGCAGCTGATCGACGTCAACCCCCTGCCGACGCTGCGCCGGGGCGGCTCGTACGTCGAGGTGATGGCAGCCGCGGCGGGCCTGGACTACCGCGCGCTCTGGGCCGCGCTGCTCGATGCCGCGGCTTCGCCAACGGCCCCGGCCGCGGCTTCCCCGCCGCGGAGCTGAAAGCGGAGCACGTACAGCATCCCCAGCAGCGGGCCGACGGCCGCCACGGCGAAGCAGGCAGGCAGGCCGAAACCGCTGACGACGAGCCCCAGGAGCAGGGGGCTCGCCACCAGGGCCACCCGGTTGCCGGCCAGCCGCATGGCCAGGGCGCTGCTGCGCTGCCCGGCGGGGGCGTGGTCGGTCACGATCGCCATGGACAGGGGCTGGTTGTAGCCGAGGGCTGCCCCGCAGAGCAGGGCCGCCGGCACCAGCAGCGCCAGCGAGGAGCTCAGGGGAACCACCGCGGTGCCGACGACCTCCGCCGCCATGGCCCCCGCCACCAGCCACCAGCGGTCGATACGCCGGGTCACGCGGCCGATGGTGGGCCGCACGGCCAGGGAGGCCACCCCACGGAGGGAGATCAGCACCCCGATCACGGCCAGGGGAACGCCGCGCGCGGCCAGGAGCACCGGATAGAACGAGGCGGTCAGGTCGTCGGCGAACAGGATCAGGGCGGTCACGCCGATGGCCGAGCCGATGGCCGGGGTGGCCAGGAGCTGTCCCGCCTGCTGCAGGCTGGCCCGCGGCCGCACGCGCTGGCCGCTGCCCGGGGCCGTCCGCGGGTCCAGGCCAAGCGAAACCAGCGCCGCCGCGGCCGCCAGCGCCGTCGCCCAGCCAAGGGCCCCGGCGATCCCCAACCGGGCGGCCAGCGTGCCCGCGAGCACCGGCCCCAAGAGGCCCCCGGCGGCGGCGGCCACGGCGTAGATGGCAAAGGTGTCGTTGCGCGAGCGGCCCGGCATGTGGGCGACCAGGGCCTGTGAGCCCAGCGTGGCGCCGAACTGGCCGAGTCCGAGCAGCACCATGCCGGCGGTCAGGGGGCCGAGGCCCGGCCGCGACGCCGCGAGGCCGGTGCCGGCCACGATGGCGAGCAGGCCCGGCACCAGCAGGCGTTTGGCCCCGATGCGGTCGGTGAGGGCCCCGGCCGGAATGGCCAGCAGCAGCGGCAGAAAGCTCCCGGCCCCCACCACCAGCCCGACCACGGCCGGGCTGGCGTGAAAGCCCGCGGCGGCCAGCGGCGCGAGCGGGGTCACCATGTTGTTGCTGGTCATGAACGCCGCGGCGAGAAGACAGACGAGGAGGAGCTGCACCTCAGGCCGTGCCGGCTTTACGCCACCACACCAGCGCCTCGCGGAGGGGGCGGGGCTCCCGTGCCGCCAGCGCCTCGGCCTCCGCCTCCGTGATCTCGGCGCCCAGCATGGCCTGGGCCCGCTCCCGGGCCTCGGCCGCGCTGGCGAAGCGCCCGCCGTAGCGTCGGTGGTAGAACGACACGTCCGGCGTGTGGCCCATGGCCAGCAGCAGGTTGTAGAGGTCGGGGAAGCGGGGCTGGGTGGGGGCCGCATCGCCCCGGTACTTGGTCCAGAGGTCGCCGAAGCCGCCGAGCATGGCGTCGTGGCGGATGGCGAAGGCCACGGTCTCGCGGGCCAGATCCCCCGCCCGGCGGATGAAGGCCGGCGCATCCGGCACAAAGTGGACCACGTGGACGCAGAGGACGAGGTCGGCCGGCTGCAGGTCCGCCTGCGCGAAGGGGGCCGGCACCACGCGGATGTTGCCGTGGCGGGCGGCGGCCGGCTCAAGGTGCGCCCGCATGGCGGGGGACGGCTCCACAGCGACGACCTCGCGCGCCACCTCCGCCAGCGGCAGGGTGTAGCGTCCCACCCCGGCGCCGACGTCGATCACCGTGCGGCCCCTGGCCAAGGGCAGCAGCATCGGCAGCAGCGGATCCTCCCCGGTGAAACCGCGCCCGAAGCGGTCGGCCATCCGCGCGAAGCGGTCGCCGCCCGCATCCGCGGCAAGGAAGGCGGCCCCGCGCCCACCCTCCACCAGGCTCCGCCAGCGCGCCGCCCAGTCCGCCTCGGGGCTCATATCAGCACCGCCGCCTCATCGCGATCGATTCGCTCCTGAATCCGGCGCAGCTTGTCCTGCAGGCCGGCATCGCCGGCGCTGGCCGTGCGCAGCTGGCGCAGCAGGTCGACGGCCCGTCGGATGGCGCCGATGAGGTCACCCTCCTGAATGGTGGTGTGGGAGATCACGTCGCCGAAGGCCGCGCCCCGCGACCACTGGTAGATCAGGGGGCAGACCACGTCCTCGAAGGTGATGGTGCAGCCGGCGGCGCGCAGCCGCCGCACCAGGCGATCCACCCGGCGCACGGCGGGGACGGGCTTGACGCCGAAGCAGGCGTCGTCGTGGCGGGGATCGTAATCCACGGCCGCCAGGACGGAGGCGATGGTGTCCTCGTCCTCGTCGTGAAAGAACCCCTCGAACAGCAGCTCCGTCAGGAGCACGGGCTCCACGTGCAGGTGGCGCGCCACCTCGCCCCGCGCCAGCAGGCGCTCGCCCTCGATGTACTCCAGCCGCTCGAGGCGGGCGCACACCACGTCCATCTGGGCGCGGTAGGCCGCGGCGGCGTCGACCTGGCCGAGCTTGTCCTCGGTCTCGGCGATGCGGGCCTGCACGTGCGCGTAGGGCCCCTCCAGGGCCCGGCAGGGGTCCACGCTCGGCTTGGGGCAGGCAACATCCACGGCCAGACCCGCCTGCAGGGACCGGATCGCCCGCCCCGACGCCGCCCGGCCGCGGGAGTTGCGCCGCTTGCGGCGCCGCCGCCGCTCGAAGTCGAGCTCGTCCTGCATGCGGGCGTGGACCAGCGGACAGGCGGGTGTGCCCAGGCGCTCGCAGGCCTGTCCGACCAGCGCCGCCGCGTCCCCGCGCAGCGTGACCAGCCGCCCGCGCAGGGAATCCTCCTCGCGCCGCCGCTGGTACTCGTGGAAGTTGCGGGCCAGGAGCTCGACGGCCCGGTCGCGCCCGAAGGTCCGCAGCAGGTTCAGCACCGTGCCCTCGGTGACGAAGAACTGGCTGCGCAGGGGCTCCAGGGGCAGGGCGCCGTAGTTGGGCAGGGGCTGGCGGTCGCGGCCGTCCACGCCCACGAAGGCGTAGCCCCGCTCGTCCATGCCCCGGCGGCCGGCGCGGCCGGTCATCTGCTGGAACTCCATGACCGAGAGCGGCCGGAAGCCGCGCCCGTCGAACTTGCGCGTCGTCTCGATCGCCACGCCGCGGACGGGGTAGTTCACGCCGACGGCGAAGGTCTCGGTGCAGTAGAGGAGCTTGATGAGGCCGCGGCCGTAGAGCTGCTCCACGATGCGCTTGGTTGAGGGCAGCAGGCCCGCGTGGTGAAATCCCACCCCGCGCATCAGGCACCGCTCGAGAAAGCGCAGCGAACCGGCGCCCGGGTAGCGGGCCTTCAGCTCCGCCAGGGCCGCCTGCAGGTCGGCGCGCTCGCCCCGCGTCAGCAGGTCCAGCCGCTCGGCCGCCTCGCGGGCCCGCTCCTCGCAGCCGATGCGCGAGAACACGAAGAAGAGGGCCGGCAGGGCATCCTGGGCCCGCATCTCGTCCACCAACTGCAGGTGCTTGAGGGTCTTGCCCTCAAAGCCCCCCTCGGCCCGCGACTGCTCCGCCCGCTGGTAGGGCAAAAGGCCGGCCGGCGTCACGAAGCGGACGCTGAGCGGCACGGCGCGGCGGCCCTCCTTGATCCGCACCACGGGTGCCTCCAGCGACTCCTCCATCCAGGCGGCCAGGGCGTCGAGGTTGCCGATGGTCGCCGACAGGCCCAGCACCCGCACGCCCCGCGGCAGGAGGATGATGCTCTCCTCCCAGGCGATGCCGCGGTCCGAGGCGATGTAGTGGATCTCGTCGAAGATCACCCAGCGCAGGTTCTCCAGGCGGTCGTCGGCCGTGACCAGCTGGTTGCGCAGGATCTCGGTCGTCATGATGACGACCTGGGCATCGGGGTTGATGGCCACGTCGCCCGTGAGGATGCCGATGCGCTCCTCGCCGAACAGGGCCGTGTAGTCGCTGAACTTCTGGTTGCTGAGCGCCTTGATCGGCGCCGTGTAGACGACCTTGGCGCCGGCGGCGATCGAGCGCTCGATCAGGTAGTCGGCGATGACCGTCTTGCCCGTACCGGTCGGCGCGGAGACAAGGACATTGTGGCCCGCGTCGACGGCTGCCAGGGCGCGGATCTGAAAGGGATCCAGTTGCAGGCCGCGGTAGGCCGAAATGGCAAGCGACAGGCCGACTTGGCTCCCCTCGCGGAATTCCCCGCCATCATACCATAGCGCCCGCAGGCAGGCGTCGGCCGCGCCTGCGCCGAAAGGCTGAGGCGGGAGGGATACCGCATGCCCGGCAGGCCCGTCGTCGCCATCCCCGGCCCCACGCCGGTCCGCGAGGAGATCCTGGCCGCGCTCGCCGAGCCGACCTTCGGGCACGGCCAGCCGGAGTTCGTGGAGATCTACCGCCGTGCCATCGCGGCCTTCAGGGGCCTGGTGCACGCCCACGAGGCGATCGTCATCGGCGGTGCCGGCACGCTGGCCATGGAGATGGCGCTGGTCAACTGCCTGCAGCCGGGGGACGACCTGCTCGTGGTCACCCACGGGGTCTTCGGCGACCGCTTTGCCCAGATCGGGCGCCGCTTCCGCTGGAACGTGCGCACCCTGGCCCCGGCCCAGCCCGGCCAGGCCGTCGATCCCGACGAGCTGGCCAGGGCCCTGCGGGGCGGCGGCTTCCGGGCCGTGACCGTGACCCACGTCGACACCTCCACCGGCGTGCGCGCCCCCGTGGAGGCGTACGCGGACGTGCTGCGGGCCTCGGACGCCTACTTCATCCTCGACGGCGTCTGCGCCACCGCCGGCCTCCCGGAGCCGATGGACGCCTGGGGCGTCGACTACCTGGTCACCACCTCGCAGAAGGCCATCGGCGTGCCGCCGGGCTTTGCCCTGCTGGGGCTGTCCGAGCGCGCCCTGGACCGCCGCGCGGAGATGGGCGAGGCCATCGGCGCCTATTACGCGGACATCGCCAACTGGCTGCCGGTCATGCGCGACCCGTCCGGCTACTTCGCCACCCCGCCGACCAACATGGTGGTCGCCCTGGAGCGGGCCTTCCGACTGATCGAGGCCGAGGGCCTGGCGGAGCGCTTCGACCGCCACGAGCGGCAGGGCCGCGCCATGCGGGCCGCCTGGTCGGCCCTGGGTCTGGAGCTGCTGGCCGTCCCGGGCCTTGAGGCGCCCACGCTGTCGGTGCTGCGCTATCCCGAGGGGGTGGACGACGCCGCCTTCCGCGCCGCCGCCGAGCGCGAGGGGGCCTTTTTGGCCGCGGGGGTCGGGGCCCTCAAGGGCCACGTCTTCCGCGTCGGCCACATGGGCAACGCGACCCGCGGCGAGCTCCTGACCGTCGTGGCCGCCATCGAGTCCGCCCTGACCGCCTGCGGCCACCCCGTGCAGGCCGGCAGCGGGGTCGGCGCGGCCGCGGCGCTGCTGGGCGCGGCCGGAGAGCCCGTCCGCCGCTGAGGGGTCCCCGCTGCCGATAAAGGGACAGGGGGGACGGCAATGGACCTGCGCCGGAAAGGCGCGCTGGGAGCCCTGGCGCTGGCGGCTGCCGTCGCAGTGGCGGCCCAGCCGGCGATGGCGGCGACGGTGTTCCGCGATGCGGGCGGGTGGGTGGCCAAGGATGTGGCCGTGCTGGCCGCGGCCCATGTGGTGACGGGCTTTCCGAACGGCGACTTCCATCCGAACTGGCCCGTGACGCGGGCCGAGATGGTGGTCATGATCTACCGCGCCACCCATGCGGGCCGGGATGCCCCCGCGCCGGCGACGCCGCCCTATGCGGACGTGCCGGTCTCGAGCTGGTACGCCGGCGACGTCACGGCGGCCCGCGCGGGCGGCTGGCTGCCCTTCGTGGCCGGCACAACCCTGCTGCCGAACCAGCCGGTGACCCGCGAGGAGGCGGTGACCATCCTGGCCACGGCCCTGCAGCTGCCGCCGGCATCCGGGGACCTGGGCCAGTTCAGCGACGCCGGCGCTGTCGCCCCGTGGGCCCTGCCGGCCATGGAGGCCGCGGTCAAGGCCGGGTATGTCCACGGTTACCCGGACGGCACCCTCCGGCCCGCCATGCCCATCGACCGGGCGGAGGCGGCGGCGCTGCTGGCGCCGACCACCGAGGCCGGGCTGGTCGACGCGGGCGGGCACCTGTTCCATATCACCGGGACCCTGACCATGCTGGCCACGGCGTACAACAGCGGCGAGCCGGGCATGGGCGACACGACGGCCACCGGCACGCTGGCGCGGGTTGGCGAGGTCGCCGTGGATCCGTCCGTGATCCCGCTCGGATCCTGGCTCTGGGTGCAGGGGTACACCAGCTCCGGCCTGCCGGCCGGGGGCATCTTGGAGCACGCCGAGGACACCGGCAGCGCCATCGTGGGCCACCGCATCGACCTCTACGTCTCCACGCTGGCCGCGGCCGACAGCTTCGGCGAGCAGGAGGTCACGGTCAAGCTACTGACGACGGTGCGGTGACGGCACTCGCCCTCGTCCTGCTCGTGCTCTGGGGATCTGCGCTGGCGGCCGGCGCTGCCGGCCGCCGCAGCTTCCTATGGCTTCGCCGCGCGCCGCCTGCCGTGGGCCGGCTCCCCTCCCTCAGCGTCGTCCTCGCCGCTCGCGACGAGGCCGCCGGCGTAGGGGAGTGCATCCGCTCGCTGCTCGGCAGCCGCCACCCGGACTTCGAGGTGGTGGCCGTCGACGACCGCAGCCGCGACGGCACGGGCGCCATCCTGGACGAGGCCGCCGCGCGGGATCCCCGGCTGCGGGTCCTGCACGTGGACGAGCTTCCGGCGGGATGGCTCGGCAAGAACCACGCCCTGTGGCGCGGTGCGGCCACGGCGCGCGGGCAGTGGCTGCTCTTCACCGACGCGGACGTCGTGTTCGCACCGGAGGCCGTGGCGCGGGGTGAGGCATGGGCCATCGCCTCCGGCGCCGCGCACCTGACGGCGCCCCCCGAGCTGGTCGGCGGCGGCTGGTGGCTGCGCGCCGTGCAGGGGGCCTTCACGACCTTCCTCACGAGCGCGATGCGCGTGGGACGGGTGGCCTCGCCCAGAAGCAGCGCCTACTTCGGGGTCGGCGCCTTCAACCTCGTGCGGGCGGATGCCTACCGGGCCATCGGCACCCACCGCGCCATCGCCCTGCAGGCGGCCGACGACCTGATGCTGGGACGCGCCCTCAAGCGCGCGGGCTTTGCCTCGGTGGTTGCGCTGGGCAAGGGCATGATCTCCGTCCCCTGGTACGGAAGCGTCCGCGAGATGGCCGGCGGCATCGAAAAGGCCGCCCTGGCGGCAGTTGGCTACCGCCCGTGGCTGGGCGCCGTGGCGGGCCTCGGCGTGCTGGCCGCGTTCGAGGGTCCCTTCTGGCTGGCCCTCGCCGCCTCAGGGGAGCCCGCCCGGGCCCTCGGCGCCGCCGCCGTGCTCCTCGCCCTGGCCCTCTATGTTGGCGTCAATCTGGACTCCGGCGTCCCGGCGTGGACGGCGCTGCTGCTGCCGGTCTCGGCCGCCGTCCTGGTGGGGATGTACCTGCGCGCCGTCATCCTGACGGCCATCCGCGGCGAGATCCGCTGGCGCGACCGCGCCTACCGCATCCGCGACCTGCGGTGAGGGACGCCGGCCCGTGACCGGGCAGGCGTCCCCCGCTGTGGGCCCTACCCGAGATCCCGGGCCGCGGCAAGCACGTCGTCCGCGTGGCCGTCGATCTGGACAGGGTCCCAGACCCGCCGCACCGTGCCGCCGCCGTCGATCAGATAGGTGGTGCGCTTGGCGAAGCCGCGGTCCGAGCGGATGCCGAGCGCGGCGATCGCCTGGCCGCCCGGGTCGGAGAGCAGGGGGAAGTGCAGCCCCTGCTTGGCCTTGAAGGCGGCGTTGTCCGCCTCCGTGTCGGTGCTTGCCCCCACGACCGCGACGCCCGCCTGCGTGAACGCTTCGAGCGACCGCTCGAAGTCCAGCGCCTCGCGCGTTCAGCCGCCGGTGTCGGCCTTGGGATAGAAGTAGAGCACGACCGGCCGGTGGCCGAGATTTCCGGCCAGGTCGCCAAGCGGGGCCAGTTGCGGGAAGCTGTCTCCGGCTTGGATGGGCCAACCCTCCCTGGTACCATCATGCCATGACAGCCGAGCAGCTCAGGGCTTTATTGGATGGCCGCGAGCGCCGCCTGCACGAGGTGCGGGCCGCCCTTGGGCGCCTTCAGTTCCAGCAGTACGCGGAGAAGCGGCCGCAGCCGGGGATGGCCGAGCTGGAGGCGGAGCAGGCGGCCATCCAGCAGGATCCCGCCGTGGCGGAGGCCGTGGCCGCCTGGCAGGGCCGCGACCCGGGCGATCCCCTGCTCGGGCGGCGGGTCGAGCTCTGGGCGCGCAGCCTGCGCCGGGCCGCCGTCGACGGCAGCCCGGATGTCCTGCGGCTGCGCCGCGAGCTGGCGGACGACGTCGTGTCGGCGCGCTACGACGTCGGCGGCCGCGAGGTGGACCTGGGCGCCGTGCGCGATGCCCTGCGGAAGGAGCCGGATGCGGAGGCCCGCCGGCGGGCGTGGCTGAGCTACGGGGCCCTGAGCCGGCGCGTGGACGGCCGCCTGCGCGAGTTGATGCGGCTGCGCAACGCACGGGCGCGGGCCGTGGGCGCCAGCGGCTATGTCGAGCTGGCCCTCGGGCACGCCGGCCTCCTGCGGGACCAGGTGGAGGCCACCCTCCGCCGGCTGTGCGCGGCCACGGACGGGGCCTTCACGGGTCTTCTGGACGGCCGCCGGGTGGCGCCGTGGGATGTCGGCTACCTGCTCGAGGGGCAGGCGGCCCCGCCCGCCGGCCGCTTCCCGCGGGCGGAGATGCTGCCGCGCCTTCACGCCTGGGCGCGCCAGCACGGCCTCGACCCCGACAGGAGCGGAATCAGCATCCACTTCATCGACATCCCGTACAACGGCCTCTCCATGCCCATCGACCCGCCCCGCGACGTGCGCGTGCTGCTCAACCCGGGCGACGGCCACCTCTACTACAAGCTGCTCTGGCACGAGTACGGCCACGCCCTGCACGCCACGGGCAACCGCCAGGCCACGGCCGTGCTGCGCCAGGAGCCGCCCGTCTTCAACGAGGCCATGGCGGAGAGCCTGGCCTTCTTCACCCTGGAGCCGGACTGGGTGGCGGCCTTCGGCGCGAGCCCGGCGGAGGCGGAGGCCACCATCCGCGCCGGGCTCGGCGCGTGGCTGCTCTGGCTGCGCACCCGCTCGGCCCACGCCCTGTTCGAGTACGGGGCCTACGACGACCCGGACGGCGACCTCGACGGCGCCTACGCGGCGGCCGAGGCGCGCTACCTCGGCTGCGACGAGGATCCGGCGCCGCGATGGGCCGCCAACGCCTGGTTCACCAGCTACCCGGTGTACTGGCAGAACTATGTGCTGGGTGACGTGATCGCCGCGCAGATCCACGCCGCCATGCGGGCGCAGGTGGGACCGGTGAACGGCAACCCCGCGGCCATCGCCTTCCTGCGGGAGCAGTTCTGGGCGCCGGGCGGCTCAGTCGACTGGCAGGTCAAGGTGGAGCGGGCCACGGGCCGGCCGCTTGACGCCGAGGACCTGATCGCGCGGCTTGCAGCCACTTGATGCAGCCATGCATGCGAATTCGAGTGCGGGCCGGAGGCAGCCACACGGGATATGACCGCCTCGGAGGGTCACCATGTTCACACGCCTGAGCGTCGAGGGCTTCAAGAGCATCCGATCCGTCGACATTCACCTCAAAAACCCCATGATCCTCATCGGTCCGAATGGCGGAGGTGCAAATCGAACGTCCTGGACGCGATCCGGCTACTGCAAGGCATCGGCAATGGTCTGTCTGTAGCCGAAATCCTCGACGGGCGCGGGCCGGACGCAGCGTACCGGCGTTCGGACGGCATTCGGGGTGGAGCAGCGGAGGTTCTCTGGCGAGGCCCGGGTCCAGGCGAGGCGGCGGAGACGGCCGGCGTGATGGCGCACATCGACACACCCGCAGGCGAGGTCGGCTACGGCGTGCGCATCGACCCGGCCCCCGCCAAGAAGCGTGATATCCTTTGAGACCTTGGGCACGCCACCCATTGGATTCGAGACCGTGGAGTCTTTCGGCGGCTCGTCGAGCCTCGTCGAGCGTCATCGTCAAGCTCTTCGAAGGGCGCAAGGGCCGACCAAAGCAGCTGACCTTCACCAATCTCATCCCGGTGCTCACCCAGTTGGCACGTGGCTTCCCTGACCCCCTGGGTCCACGCTGCCGAGAAATCTCCGCGATCCTTGCGGACTGTCAGTTTCTCGATCTCCACGTGGACCAGTTGCGGCAGTATAGCAATGCGGCCGAACAGCGCCTCGGGGACCATGGTGAGAATTTCGGTGCGGTCGCCACGCGCTTGGGGGACGAGGGCGTGCTGGCACCGTGGCTTGACGAGCTTTTGCCAACTCCCGTCACGGCCGTGAAGCCCTACAGGACCGACCTTGGCGAGGTCCTGTTCGGAATCGAGCACCCTGGGGGCATCCACCTCTCGGCACGGAGCCTCTCGGACGGCACGCTGCGCTTTGCGGCGCTCGCCACGGCTCTGCTGGCCGGCGACCGTCCTCGTCTTTTGCTGCTCGAGGAGATCGAAAACGGCCTCCATCCCGCTCGACTACGCGTGCTTGTCGAATTGCTGCTCGCAACCCAAGGCCAGGGACAGGTCATCGCCACCACCCACTCGCCGGCATTCCTCAGCCTCTGGCCGCACGCCCTGCATGATCACATCTTGATTGTCACGCGAGGCGACGACGGAACGACCGTGCTACCCCTATGTTGGCGACGGAATAGCGCGTCGCGATCGACGGGGGTGTTGCTGACATTGGGTGTCGCCGTCCACAGGGGTGCGTGCCGACTCGCGAAGCCCTGGTTGCCGAGGGGCGCCGCCGTAGGCTGGTCTCATGCCTGGCGGCCACTTGATGGCCGTCAGCCGCCTCCGCACGGTGGCGCCGGAGGCTCGGCGACCAGGGTCGGCACCGGTGC
>JAJYVM010000066.1 GCA_021792015.1 Bacillota bacterium
AGCAGCTGCCGGCGGCCGATGCCCGGACCGTGGCCCGCGAAACCAACGACGCCCTGGCGGAGGCCGTGCGCCGGTACCCCAGCCGCCTTGCCGGCCTCGCCTCCCTGCCGACGGCGGCGCCCGACGCCGCGGCCGACGAGCTGGAGCGGGCCGTGCGCAGCCTCGGCTTCCGGGGTGCGGTGATCAACGGCCACGTCCAGGGGCGCTACCTCGACGACCCGTACTTCTGGCCGGTGCTGGAGCGGGCCGACGCGCTGCAGGTGCCGATCTACGTGCATCCCATCCAGCCGCCTGCCCCCGTGGTCGCCGCCTCGTACACGGGCCACTTCAGCGAGGCCGTCACGGGCATCCTGGCGATGGCGGGCTGGGGCTGGCACATCGAGACGGCGGTGCACGTGATCCGGATCATCCTCGGCGGCGTCTTCGACCGCTTCCCGCGCCTGCAGCTCATCGTCGGCCACCTTGGCGAGGGCCTGCCGTTCATGCTGCAGCGCATGGACAAGACGCTGCCCCAGCCCCTCACGCAGCTGGAGCGCCCGGTCGGGGCCTACCTGCGGGAGAACGTCCACTACACCTTCAGCGGCTTCAACTACCTGCCCCCGTTCCTCAACCTGCTGCTGGAGGTCGGCGTGGACCGCATCATGTTCTCCGCGGACTACCCCTACGCCTCGATGGAGGAGGCGCGCGCGTTCCTGGAGCGGCTGCCCGTCAGCCCGGCCGACCGCGAGCGCATCGCGCACGGCAACGCGGAACGCCTGCTCGGCCTCTGAAGCGAGGTGGATCCCATCGAAAGCGCAGAGGTCAGCTGGCCCCTGGACGCGACGACCGTCTACGGCACGCTGGTGACGCCGGCCGGCCCGCCCCCGTACCCGGCCTGCGTGATGGTGGCGGGCAGCGGCCCCACCGACCGCGACTGGTGCTCGCCCCTGATCCCGGGCGGCAACGGCAGCGCCCGCCTGCTGGCCGAGGCCCTCGCGGGGGCCGGCTTCGCCTCCCTCCGCTACGACAAGCGGGGGACCGGCCCCCATGGCCGCGAAGCCCTGCAGGCGCTGGCGGGCACGGTGAGCATGCGCGGCTTCGCCGACGAGGTCGCCAGCGCGGTGGCTGTGGCGGCCGCGCGCGCGGGCGGCCGCATCTTCGCCCTCGCGAACAGCGAGGGGACGCTGCACGCGCTCCACTACCAGATCGGCAACCCCCCGATCCCGCTGGCCGGCCTGGTGCTCGTCGGGCCGCCAGGCCGGTCGGTGGGGGCCGTCGCGCACATGCAGCTGGCCGAGCAGGCCGCCGCGTATCCGAACGGCGAGGCCCTGCTGGCGCTCTATGATGCGGCCATCGCCCGCTTCCAGACGGGGGAACCCATGAATCCCGACCCGGCCCTGCCGGAGGGTGTGCTTCAACTCCTGGCCGGCCTGGAGGCCCCCATCAACCTGCCTTTCGCGCGCGAGCTGTGGCTGGCCGACGCCGCGAGCCTGCTGCCACGCGTGGACGTGCCGGTGCTGGTCGTGATCGGCAAAAAGGACATCCAGGTGGACTGGCGGGCGGACGGGGAGCCGCTCCAGCGCGCCGCGGCCGGGCACCCGAACGTCAGCTTCCTGTTCCCGGAAGACTGCAACCACGTGCTGAAGCACGAGCCGCGCCCGCGGTCCGAGCTGGCGGCCGCCGAGGTGCTGCCCGCCTACAATGCTCCAGACGCGCGGTTGGATCCGCAGGCCCTGACGGGGGTTCTCGACTGGCTGGCGGCGCACGTCTGAGGCTGGCGCGTTCGCCCCGTCATCATCTGCTGGCGGCCAGCCTGTGCGAATGGTTGCCACCATTGGCGGGGCCCGGCGGGCCCCTGCGTTGACAGCCCCTGCACCCTCCGGTAGCATGTTTTCCGCGTCTTAACGTCCGGAGGTGTCGCAAGGCATGTATGCGGTCATCGAGACCGGGGGCAAGCAGTACCGGGTGCGCGAGGGCGACGTGGTGGAGGTTGAGCTGCTGGGCGCCGAGCCCGGCGCCGAGATCACGTTCGACCGCGTGCTCGCCGTCGGAGGCGAGGGGAGCTTTCGCCCCGGCGCGCCGGTGGTCAAGGATGCCGCAGTCACGGCCCGCGTCCTCGGGCAGGTGCGCGGCAAGAAGATCATCGTCTTCCGCTACAAGGCCAAGGCCAACGAGCGGCGCAAGACCGGCCACCGCCAGAACCTGACGCGGGTGCTGATCACCGGCGTGGGCACGGGCGAGCGACCGGCCGCCGCAGCCCCGGAGGAGGCAGAGGAGCATGGCGCATAAAAAGGGCGGCGGCAGCAGCCGCAACGGGCGCGACAGCCGGCCCAAGCGTCTCGGTGTGAAGCGCTTTGAGGGCCAGCACGTCACGGCGGGCACGATCCTGGTCCGCCAGCGCGGCACGCGCATCCACCCCGGCGCGAACGTGGGCAAGGGCTCCGATGACACCCTGTTCGCCATGGTGGAGGGCACGGTGGCGTTCAGGGTGCGCGCCCAGGGCAGAAAGCACGTGAGCGTGACCCCGTCCGCCTGATCTTCCGCAGCGGGCTTCGGTGGCCCCGCGCCTGCGCGCGGGGCCTTTTTGTGCGCCAGCAAGCAAGGCATCCTGTAGGGGAGAGACGCCGGAGGGAGGCTGACCCGTGTTCGTCGACCGCGCGCGGATCGAGGTGGCCTCCGGTGCCGGCGGCAACGGCTGCGTGTCGTTTCGGCGTGAGAAGTACGTGCCCCGCGGGGGGCCGAACGGCGGCGACGGCGGAACCGGCGGCGCGGTGATCCTGGCCGTCGATAAAAAGCTGCGCACGCTGCTGGACTTCCGCTCGCGGCACCATTTCACGGCCGCCCGCGGGGAGCACGGGCGCGGCAAGGACCAGCACGGGGCATCGGCGCCCGACCTGGTCGTCCACGTGCCGCCGGGCACCGTGGTGCGCGACGCCGAGAGCGGCGACGTCATCGCGGATCTCCTGACGGCTGGCGACCGGGTGGTGCTCTGCCGCGGCGGACGCGGCGGGCGGGGCAACGCGCGCTTCGCGGGGCCCACGCGCCAGGCGCCGCGCTTCGCCGAGAAGGGCGAACCCGGCACGCGGCGCGTGCTCGACCTCGAGTTGAAGGTCATCGCGGACGTGGGGCTGGTCGGCCTGCCGAACGCGGGCAAGTCGTCGCTGATCGCGGCCGCGTCCGCGGCCCGGCCCAAGATCGCCGACTATCCCTTCACCACCCTGGAGCCGAACCTCGGCGTGGTGCGCAGAAACGAGACCGACTTCGTCATGGCCGACATCCCCGGCCTGATCGAGGGTGCCCACCGTGGCGCCGGGCTTGGCCATGAGTTCCTGCGTCATGTGGAGCGCACGCGCCTGCTGGTGCACGTGGTCGACGGGGCTGCGAGCGATCCGGCCGACGACTTCCGGACCGTCGATCGCGAGCTTGCGCTCCACGACCCCGGGCTGGCGCTCCGGCCGCGGCTGGTGGCCGTCAACAAGATCGATGTGACCACCGAGCATGTGGCCGAGCTGAGGGCGGCCACGCGGTGGCCCGTCTTCCCCATTTCGGCGGTCACGCACGCGGGGCTGGATGAGCTGCTGGATGCGATCGTCAGAGAGCTGGCGAAGATTCCGCCGCCGGAGCCGGAGGTTGCCGTGATCCGTGCCGGCGAAGAGCGTTGGCACATCGCCAGGGATGGCGATGGGCTCACTGTGGTCGGCGGCCCCTTCGCCACCTGGGTGGCGATGACCGATCTCGATAACCATGAGGGGGCGGAATACTTGGCGAAGCGGCTCCGCGGGGCGGGGTTGCCGAAAGCGTTGATGGCCGCTGGTGCCAGTGACGGCGCGCTCGTGCGGATCGGCGAAGCCGAGTTCCGGCTGGATGGCGACTGGATCCTGCCCGCGGCCATGACCCAGGCGTAGATGCGGCGCGGCATCTTCGGCGGAACGTTCGATCCGCCCCACGTCGGGCACGTGGCCGCAGCCAGAGCGGCCGTGGCCGCCCTGGCCCTGGACCGCGTCCTGTTCGTCCCCGCGGGGCTTCCCCCCCAAAAGCACGGCCACGCGCCGGCCGAAGATCGTTACCGGATGACTGCGCTGGCCATCGCGGGCGAGCCGACCTTCGAGGTCTCCCGCATCGAGCTGGACCGCCCCGGTCCCTCCTACACGGTGGATACGCTCCGCGCCCTCGCCGGTGCCGATGCTCTCTTCTTCATCTGCGGCGCCGACGCCATCCGGGATCTCACGACCTGGCACGAATGGGAGGAGCTGCCGAGGTTGGCGCACTTCGTCGGTGTCACCCGCCCTGGCGTGGACCGGCCCCAGGTACCGTACGCCACTTACGTCCCCATGGACGGCGTCGACGTATCCTCGACGGAAATCCGCGCGCGGGTGGCGGCAGGGCTGCCCATCGACGGAATGGTCACGCCCGCCGTCGCGACGTACATTCATGAGCACCGCCTCTACCTTGGCTGACTGGGAGTCGCTGCTGCGGGAACGGCTCGGCGCTTCGCGCTTTGCCCACAGCGTCCGCGCGTCGCGGCTGGCGGCGGAAATCGCCCGAGCGCACGGCCTGCCGGAGGACAGGGCCGCCCTGGCGGGTCTGCTCCACGACTTCGCGCGTGAGATGCCGGAGGCCGCGATGGCGCAGATTGCGCATGAGCTCGGCTGTGACCCGAAGGTCCCCGCCGTGTGGCACGGGCCTGTCGCGGCCCACATCCTGCGCCGCGATTACGGGCTGGACGCGGCCGACGTCCTGTCGGCCATCGCGCGCCATACGGTCGGAGACCCGGCGATGACCGCGCTCGACGCCGTCGTCTTCGTGGCCGACCTGGACGCGCACGGCGTGGTTCCTGGCCTGCATGAACTTGCCCTGCGGGATCTGCGCAGCGCGAGCCTGGCCGCGGTGGCGGCCAGCCTTGCGCACCTGCTGCAGCGGCAACGCCGGATCGACCTGCTCGCGGTCCGGACGTGGAACGCGCTGCTGGAGCGCGATATGCTCTGAGGGTAGGAGGCGGTCCGCCGGATTGAGCCTGAGTGAGAAGGCGCGCGCGGTGGTGGAGGCGGCCGAGGCGCGGAAGGCTGAGGACGTCGTGGTGCTGGACCTGTCCCAGGTGTCGATCGTCGCCGACCACTTCGTCATCTGCAGCGGCGGGAGCACCCTGCAGGTGCAGGCCATTGCGGACGCGATCGCGGAGGAGGCCGGCCCCGCCCGCATCGAGGGCTACCGGGAGGCCCGCTGGATCTGCCTGGACCTCGGCGACGTGGTGGCCCACGTGTTCCACCGCGACGTGCGCGTGTACTTCGACCTTGAGCGGCTCTGGGGCGACGCGACCCGCATTGACCCCGTGCGCGAGCCGGCGCTATAATAACCTGCACAAATCGATAGGGTAACGGCCAACGGGAGCAGTAGCCGTGGATTCCTCCACACAGCGAGCCGGCGGGCGGTGCGAGCCGGCGGGGGAAATGGCGAACTCACCCGGGCGGTGCCGGTGCCGGGAGCGCCCACGTTACGGGCGGCCGAGCGGATCACGTGGGGGTATAGCTCAGTTGGGAGAGCGCGTGAATGGCATTCACGAGGCCAGCGGTTCGAACCCGCTTACCTCCACCAACCAACAGACGTGATCCGGAAGCAGCAGGGTGGTACCGCGGGATTTTCCCGCCCCAGCACGGGGCGGGATTTTTTGTTGGGCGAGGAGGGAGCCGCGATGGCCGTGCGGCCCGTGGAGACGGCGGAGAGCCGCTACGACTTCGCCGAGATCGAGCGGAAGTGGCAGGCGGCGTGGGCGGCGGCAGACCTCTATCGCACGCCCGCGGCCGAGCAGCGCCCGAAGTACTACATGCTGACGATGTACCCCTACCCGAGCGGGGATTTTCACGTCGGCCACTGGTACGCGATGACGCCGCCCGACGTATACGCACGCTACATGCGCATGCGCGGCCATGACGTGCTGTTTCCCATCGGCTTCGACGCCTTCGGGCTGCCGGCGGAGAACGCCGCCATCAAGCGCGGGATCCACCCGCGCACCTGGACCATGGACAACATTGCCCGCATGCGCGCCCAGCTGCGCACGATGGGCACCATGTTCGACTGGGAGCGCGAGGTCGTCACCTGCGACCCGGAGTACTACCGCTGGAACCAGTGGTTCTTCCTGCGCTTTCTCGAGAAGGGTCTGGCGTATAAGAAGCACGCCCCGGTCGACTGGTGTCCCTCCTGCCAGACGACCCTGGCCCGGGAGCAGGTCGTGGGCGAGGAGCGCCGCTGCGAGCGCTGCGACACACCCGTGATCCGCAAGGACCTGGATCAGTGGTTCTTCCGCATCACCGCCTACGCGGACGAGCTGCTGAGCTTTCACGGCCTGGACTGGCCCGAGCGGGTCAAGGCGATGCAGACGAACTGGATCGGCCGTTCCGAAGGAACGGCATTTGCGTTCGAGGTCGGGCAGGAGCGGTTCGAGGTCTTCACCACCCGGATCGACACCCTGTACGGGTGCTCGTTCGCGGTCCTGGCGCCCGAGCACCCGCTCGTGGAGCGCATCACGACACCGGAACAGCGCGACGCCGTCGCGGCGTACATCGGCCAGGCCTCGCGCGAGTCGGACACGGAGCGGCTGTCCACGGCCCGGCAGCGGACGGGGGTCTTCACGGGGGCCCACGCCAAGCATCCGCTGACGGGCCAGCCGATACCGGTCTGGATCGCGGATTACGTCCTGATGTCGTATGGGACCGGCGCCATCATGGCGGTGCCCGGCCACGACGAGCGCGACTTCGACTTCGCCACTCGCTACGGGCTGCCGATCCCCCGGGTGATTGAAGGGGGAGATCTGCCCCACACGGGCGCCGGGACCCTGGTCAACTCCGGACCTTACGACGGGATGACCTCCGCTGACGCATGGAATGCCATCGCGGATGCGCTGGAAAAGGGCGGTATTGGACGGCGAACCGTCCAATACCGCCTGCGCGACTGGCTGATCAGCCGCCAGCGCTACTGGGGCACACCCATCCCCGTGGTGTACTGCGACGCCTGCGGCATCGTGCCCGTGCCGGACTCCGACCTGCCGGTCGTCCTGCCGCCCGACGCCGAGTTCCGGCCGACGGGCGAATCCCCGCTGCTGCACGACCCCAGCTTCCTGAACACCACGTGCCCGAAGTGCGGCGGCCCCGCCCGCCGCGAGACCGACACCATGGACACGTTCGTCGACTCGTCCTGGTACATGTACCGCTACCTGAGCCCGCACGACGGCGCGGCGCCCTTCGATCCCGCGGCGGCGGCGCGCTGGCTGCCGGTCGACACGTACACCGGCGGCATCGAGCACGCCATCCTGCACCTGATGTACATGCGCTTCTTCACCAAGGCCATGCGCGACCTGGGCCTGGTGGCCTTCGGCGAGCCGGCGCTGCGGCTGCGCAACCAGGGCATCATCCTGGGCGAGAACAGCGAGAAGATGTCCAAGTCGCGCGGCAACGTGGTGAACCCCGACGACCTGGTGGCGCGCTACGGCGCCGACGTCGTGCGGCTGTACCTGATGTTCATCGGGCCGTGGGACCAGGGCGGGCCCTGGAACTCGCGGGGCATCGAGGGCATCGTGCGCTTCCAGCAGCGGCTGTGGCGCACCTGTCTGGATGCGGCGGCCACGGGCGGTGGCAGGGACCACCCGGGCGACCCCAGCCTGCGCCGCGCCCTGCACCAGGCGATTGCCCGCGTCACGGCCGATCTGGATCGCTTCGCCTTCAACACGGCCATCAGCGCCATGATGACCCTGCTGAACGAGGTCGGGGCCTACCGTGAGGCGGGCGGCGGCAATGGCGACCTGCTGCGCGAGGTCATGCGGGCCTTCACCCGGCTGATCGCGCCCCTGGCGCCGCACCAGGCCGAGGAGATGTGGCAGCGCCTGGGCGGCGCCGGCAGCGTGCATGTGCAGGCGTGGCCGGAGGCGGATGCGGCCCTGCTGCGCCAGGAGCGGGTGACGATCGTCGTGCAGGTCAACGGCAAGGTGCGCGACCGCCTTGAGGTGGACGCCGACGCGCCGGAGGATGAGGTGCGCGCCGCCGCCCTGGCCAGCGCCAAGGTGCAGGCCGCCATCGGCGGGCGCGCGGTTGCCAAGCTGGTCGCCGTCCCGAACCGGCTGGTGAACCTGGTCCTCGGCTGATCAGGCGCCGCTGGAGCGGGAGGGGCCGCGCCTGCGGTAGAGTAGTAGCGGCCGCTGCCACCGGCGGGAGGCTGTGCCGTGCGACACTTTTACGCGTGGTTCATGCACCTTCCCCCGCCGCTCATGTGCCTGGCGATCTTCCTCATCCTGACCGTCGAGGGGATCGGCCTGCCGGGCGTGCCCTTTGAGCCGTTCTTCCTGGCCGGCGGGGCCCTCATCCTGCACGGGCGGCTCGGCTACTGGCCCATCGTCGCGGCCGGCGCGGCCGGCAACCTGTTCGGCAACGTGATCGGCTACGGGTTGGCGCGCCTCGCCGGCCCGCACGTCCACGGCTTCTTGGTGCGGCGGCTGCGCGTGCCCCGCGCCAGCCTGGCGCAGGGCGAGGTGTGGGTCCGCCGCTACGGCGGGCGCGCCGTCTTCCTGGGCCGCTGGTTCGGGCCCGTGCGCACCCCGGCCATCCTGGTGGCGGGGATCGCGCGCCTGAACCTGCTCAGCTACGTGGGCTGGTCGGCCCTGGCCGCCGTGACCTGGACGGCAACCTGGCAGTTCCTGGCCTGGCGTTTCAGCGCGGCGGTGGCCGGCCTCTGGACGCGGTTCGGGCTTGGTGTGGCCGCTGCCGCGCTGGCCCTGGCGGGCATGCTCTGGCTGCTGCTCCGGAGCCTGCCGCAGGCCCGGGTGCGCGTGCTGCGCGCCGGGGCCATCCCCTGGAGCCGGCGTGGCGAGCGGCAGACGCCGCCCGTGCCCTCGCGGGGTGCCCGTTGAGCCCCTGGGATCTCGCGGTGGTGGGTGCCGGCCCGGCCGGTACCACGCTGGCCCGCCTCACAGCGGCCGCCGGGGCGCGGGTCCTCCTCCTCGAGCGCGAGGCCCTGCCGCGCTACAAGCCCTGCGGCGGCGGGGTGACGCCCAAGGCCTGGCCGCACCTGCCGCCCGCGGCGGCCGCCACCGTCCGCTGGCGGGTCGCGGCGGCGGATCTGATCTACGGCGGGCGCTCGGTCGCCATGAAGGCCCGCGGGGCGGAGCTGGCCCTGGTGATGCGCGACGAGTTCGATGCGGCGCTGGCGCAGGCCGCCGTCGCCGCGGGCGCGAGCCTGCGTGAGGGAGTGCGGGTGACGGGCCTGGAGGAGCGGGACGACGGCACGGTCGAGGTCTTCGTGGCGGGTGGTCCCAGCGTGCGGGCGCGCTATGTCGCTGTCGCGGCCGGTGCCCTCGGCGCGCCGCTCTTTCCGGGACGAGGCCCCCGCTTCGCACCGGCCCTCGATGTGGAGTTGATTGGCGACGGCCGCATTGCGGCCGTCACCGGGGACTTCGCCTGCGTGCCGGTCGGCTACGCCTGGACCTTCCCCAAGCGCGACATCCTCTCGGTCGGGGTCGCCAGCTGGGCCGAGCGTCCGGGCGGGCTGCCCGCGGCCGTCGACGGCTACATCGCGCGCATGGGTTATGGCGGCCTGCCCGTGCGCATCCGCCGCGGCCACCGCATCCCCGTCGGCGGGAGCCTTCTGGCATCCGACCTCGTCCGCGGGCGCATCCTGCGGGTGGGCGATTCCGGCGGGTTTGCCGATCCGATCTTCGGCGAGGGGATCAGCTACGCGGTGGCGAGCGCGGTGGCGGCGGCGCCCGCGGTGCTGGCGGGGGATCTGTCCGCGTACCCCCGCGCCGCCGAGGGCGAGTTGCTGGCGCGCTTTCGCAAGCTGGCGGGCCTGCGGCGCGCCTTCTACGGGGGCATGGGGGCATGGGCGGCAGCCGTGGGGCATCTGCCGGCCCTCGGCGGCGCGGCGCTGGGCTGGGCCCTGAGCCGGTAGAATCGAGCCGAGAGGCGGTGCGCCAGGTGAAGGTGTCCGAGGTCATGACCCGCGAGGTGCTGACGACCCGGGCCGACGCTTCGCTGCAGGACGCGGCGAAGGTGATGAGCGGCAGCCATGTCAGCGGGCTGCCGGTGGTGGACGAGGCGGGGCAGCTCGTCGGCATCCTGACCGAGGCCGACATTCTGCGCCTGTTCCGGCAGGTGTCGGTGCCGTTTTACATCGACATCCTCGGCGGCGAGTTCGCCATCCCGGGGCCGGGCGTGCTCCAGCGCCAGCTGGAAGAGGTCACGGCCTACCGTGTCGACCAGCTCATGACGCGGCACGTGGTGACGGCATCGCCCGATGAGGAGGTCGCCGAGGCCGCGCGCCGCATGCACGCCCGCGACCTGAAGCTGCTGCCGGTGGTGGACGCGGAGGGACGCCTGGTGGGCGTCGTCAGCCGGGCGGATATCGTGCGCGCCTTCGCGATGTGAGCGCCGAAGGCGCCATGGGCGGGTCTGGCGACGACCGAAACGAGTCTCGAGCGCCGGGCGGGGCGGGTCACGATCGGAGGGGCGCCAGCGGTTCCGGGGCCTCAGCTGGACCCGGGCGGCGCGAGGCCGGCCGGGACCTGGGCCTTTGGAGAGACACCTCGGCCACCGGGGGAGCAGCCCATGGGAGCAGCGACCGCGGACGGCCGCCGCTGCCTTTCGAGCGCCTGGCCGCCGAGGCGGCGGCGGGGCGGTGGCGGCCCGTGTACCTGCTGGCCGGGCCGGACGGGTTCCAGCACCGTGCCGTCGTGGACGCGCTGCGGGCCGCGTTTGTGCCCGAGGGGCTGCGCGAGGCCGCGGAGGCGGACCTGGACGGACCCGCGCTGCAGCCGGCGGACGTCGTCGGGGTGGCGCTGACCCCAAGCTTTGTGGGGCGGCGCCTCGTCATTGTGCACGACGCGCCGTGGTTTGCGGCGCCGCGCGGGCGAGCGGCGCGGGCGGAGGCCGCGGGTGAGGGCGACGGCGAGGTCGAGGGCGAGGATGCGGGGGAGGGTGGCGAGCCGGAGGCCGCCGGCACGCCGGAGACCGCGGCGCCGGCCGGGCGGCGGGGCAGGGCCATGAAGGCAACGAAGTCCGACCCCCTGGGTCCGCTCATCGCCTACCTCGACAACCCCCCGCCCGACACGGTCGTCGTGTTCCGCAGCCAGCAGCCGGCCGACAGCCGCCGGAAAATCGTCAAGCGGCTGGCCGAGGTCGGCGCCGTGCTGGCGGCGGCGGCACCCGCGGGGGAGGAGTTGGCGCCGTGGTGCGTGGCACGGGCCGGCGCGCACGGGGTCCGGCTGCAGCCGGCCGCGGCGGCGGCGCTGTGCGCGCGGGTGCCGGCCAGCCTCGACCTGCTGGATCAGGAGCTGGCCAAGCTCGCCGCCTACGTCGGCGACGGCGGCAGCATCGGCACGGACGCCGTGCAGGCGCTGGTGGCCCCATCGCGCGAGGAGAGCGTCTTTGCCCTCATGGACGCGGTGGCGGAGGGCCGGGGGCGGGACGCGTTCGGGCTGCTGCGCCAGATGCTGTACCAGGGAGAGGCGCCCCTGGGCATCATGGCGCTGCTGGCCCGGCAGGTGCGGCTGCTGGTTCTGGGCCGGGACACCCTGGATGCCGGCGGCGGCCCGGACCGACTCGCGGCGGCCGCGGGCGGCCTGCACCCGTATGTGGCGAGGCGGATGCTGGGGCAGGCGCGCGCCTTCGCCGAGCCGGACCTGGAGGCGGCGCTGGAGGCGGTGTGGGAGGCGGAGTGGGCTGTGAAGTCGGGCCGGCTGGACGAGGAGTCCGCCCTGCTCGACGTGGTCGCCCGGCTGCTTGCGGCCAGGAGCCGGGCGGGCTGACCCTGCTGACCCTGCTGGCATAGGCGCCGACCAGGCGCCGATTAAGCGTCGAGCTTGTAGATGCCTAGGCGCCGAGCTTGTTGATGCGCTTGGCGAGGCGGGACTTCTTGCGCGCGGCCGTCCGGCGGTGAAGGATGCCCTTGGCCGCCGCGCGGTCGATCGTGCTCATCGCGCTGCGCAGGGCCTCGGCCCCCGCGGCGCCGTCGCCGCTGGCCGCCGCCTGGACCACCTTGCGCGCCGCCGTCTTGACCTGCGAACGCACGGCCTTGTTGCGCTGCGTGCGGACCTTGGCCAGCTGCGCCTGCTTGATCGCGGACTTGATGTTCGCCATGCCTTGCGCCACCTCTTGGGCCCCCGCCGCGCGCCCGCGCGCGGTGGGCCGGTGCGATCTCGAATCTCGGGGCCGCCGCCGTACCCTCGGCCTTGGCGGCGTGAGGTTGACCGGTTGCCCGACAACTATACACGAGTGGCGGCAGATGCGCAAAACCCTTGCACACGCGGTGCTGTTGGTGTGCGACCATGTCCGCTCGAACGGCGCAGCGAACATATTCGGCCGGGGCAAGGGGATGGGTGAACGCGGAACGACCGCGAGCAAGGCCTGTGCAGCCAGTTCAGGCACACCGACGGCTTCCTCGGGCTGCCCGTGAACGGGGAACGACCGCGAGCAAGGTCTGTGCAGCTGCCAGGACGCTGCGCCACAGACGCATGGACGCATGGACGCCTCGGCGCCTCGGCGCATGGACACATGGACGCAT
>JAJYVM010000067.1 GCA_021792015.1 Bacillota bacterium
CGCCGTCCGCGGGCAGGCCGACGAACTGTCGGCCCTGATCGCCCGCGAGGGCGGCAAGCCGCTGAAGGACGCCCTGGCCGAGGTCGGCCGCGCCGCCGAGACCCTGACCCTCTCGGCGATGGAGGCCCGGCGCCTCGGCGGCGAGGTCGTGCCGGTCGAGGGCAGCCCCGGGGCGGAGGACCGCCTCGCCTTCACCCTGCGCGTCCCCGTCGGCGTCGTGGCGGCCATCACGCCCTTCAACTTCCCGCTGAACCTGGTCTGCCACAAGGTCGGGCCCGCCATCGCCGCCGGCAACGCCGTCGTGCTGAAGCCAGCCTCCGCGACCCCCCTGACGGCGATCCGGCTCGTCGAGCTGTTCGCCGACGCCGGGCTTGCGCCCGGCGTCTTGAACATGGTGCTCGGGCCGGGTGGCACGGTGGGGGAGGCGCTCCTCGCCCATCCCGGCGTGGACCTTTACACGTTCACGGGCTCGCCGCCCGTCGGGCGGCGCATCAAGGAGCGGACGGGCCTGCGCCGCGTGCTGCTGGAGCTCGGCAACAACTCGCCGAACATCGTCTGCGCCGACGCCGACCTGGAGCGGGCCGCCTCCCTCCTGGCCCGCCGCGGGTTCGGCTCCGCCGGGCAGTCCTGCATCTCCGTGCAGCGGATCTACGTGGAGCGCGAGGTCTTCGAGCCCTTCCTCGACCGACTGCTGGAGGAGACGGGCCGGCTGGTGACCGGCGACCCCGAGAACCCCGCCACCGACGTCGGCCCCATGATCAGCGAGGCCGAGGCGCGCCGGGCGGAGGCCTGGATCCGCGAGGCCGTGGACGGGGGCGCCCGCGTGCTCCTCGGCGGCGACCGCCAGGGGGCCGTGCTCCAGCCGACCGTCCTGGTGGATGTGACGCCGGCCATGCGCGTCGTCTGCGAGGAGGTCTTCGCGCCGGTCGTCTCGGTGGTGGCGGTGGACTCGCTGGACGAGGCCATCGAGGCCAGCAACGCCACGGAGTACGGCCTGCAGGCCGGCATCTTCACCGCGAGCCTCGGCCATGCGGTGGTGGCGGCGCGACGCCTGCGCTTTGGCGGGGTCATCATCAACGACGCCTCGGCCTTCCGCGCGGACGTCATGCCCTACGGCGGCGTCCGCGGCTCCGGCGCCGGGCGCGAGGGTCCCCGCTACGCCGTCGAGGAGATGACCGAGGTCCGCGTGGTGGTCATTCGTCCCTGAGCGGAGTGACGGGAGGTGCCGCCGGTGGTCGAGGGGTTGCCGCCGACCGGGGAGGACCTGTACTGGGCGCGGCTGGAGGCCGGGTTGCGCGCGGACATCGCGCGCCTGGACGGTGCGGCCGGCCTCTGCCTGCTGGACGTGAAGGGGCAGCGCCGCATCGACATCAACGCCGACGTCGAGTTCGGCACGGCCTCCTCCATCAAGATCCCCGTGCTGCTCACCCTGCTGCGGCGCGCCGAGCAGGGCGAGCTCGATCTGGCGGGGCGCCGCACCATCGCCGCGGCGGACCAGGTCGGCGGCTCCGGCATCCTGCAGACCTTCGCCGACCCGGTGGAGCTGTCGGTGCGCGACCTTGCGCGGCTGATGATCCGGTACAGCGACAACACGGCGACCAACGCCTGCATCGACCTGGCGGGCGGGCCCGCGGCCGTGAACCGGCTCATGGATACACTCGGGCTGCAGCGCACCCGCCTGCGGCGCAAGATGATCGACTGGCAGGCCGCCGCCCGCGGCGAGGAGAACGTCTCAACCCCGGCCCAGATGGCGGCACTGATGAAGCGGTTCGTGGCCGACGGCGAGGTGCTGGGGGCCGCCGCGCGCCAGGAGGCCATCGCCATCCTCTCCCTGCCCAAGGAGAGCCCGTTCTCGATCCTGGCGCGGCCGGACATGGCCGTGGCCGACAAGCCCGGAGGCCTTGAGGGCGTGAAGTGCGACGTGGGCTACTTCTTCCAGGCCCGCCGGCCGTATGCCCTGGCCGTGATGACCTCCTACGGGGGCGATGACGCCGAGCCCTGGCTGCGGGCGGCGGCGCGCCGCATCGCCGGAGCCATGGCCGTCCTCGACCGCACGGCGGGGGGCGGCCGCCGCCTGCCCGCGGAGCAGCTGCTGCCATGAAGGTGCTGTGGTCGGAGTTCACCCGCGACGAGCTCAGGGCCCAGGGACCGGGAGCAACGCTCCTGGTCCCGATTGCCGCCACCGAGCAACATGGCCCTCACCTGCCCACGGGCACCGACACGTTGATCTGCGCCGAGCTGGCGACCCAGGTCGCGACCGCCCTGTCCGGCCGCGTGCCCGTGGTGGTCGCACCGACCCTGCCGTTCGGGTTCTCGGCCCACCACCAGGCGTTTGCCGGCGTGCTCACGCTTTCGGCGGCCACGATGACCGCGGTCCTGCGCGAGCTGGGGGACTCAGCGGTGAAGAGCGGCTTCCGGCGGCTCTTTTATCTGAACAGCCATGGCGGCAATGACGAGATGATTCGCGTTGCGGCGCGCGAGGTGGCGCTCAGCCACCCCGTGCGCGTGGCGGCCGCCTCGTACTGGAGCATCGCCGGCCCCGCGCTGGCCGGCGAGGACATCGCCCAGATCCCCGGCCATGCCGGGCTGTTTGAGACCTGTCTCGTTCAGGCGCTGCGGCCCGAGCTCGTGCGGTCGGACAAACGTCCGACGGTCACCATGGGCCGCCTGCGGCCGGCCCCGCCCGGAGCATTCGCCGCGCAGTCGGCGCAGGACTTCGCGCGCATTGGCGGCTACACCGATCCTTCCGATGGCGCCTCGGCTGCCGCCGGACGCCGGCTGCTCGGGATCGTCGTACGCGAGGTTGCCGAGGCTCTGGCAGCGTTTCACGAGGTCGACTAGAATCAAGCGGGTGGTGGAACTATGGCGTCCGCGATTGAATTCAGCGCCGGTAAGCTCCATGTGCCGAACGAGCCGATCATCCCCTTCATCGAGGGAGACGGCACGGGACCCGACATCTGGCGGGCTTCGGTGCGCGTATTCGACGCGGCCGTCGCGAAGGCGTACCACGGCGAGCGGAAGATCGCCTGGCACGAGGTTCTCGCCGGCGAGAAGTCGTTCAAGCAGACCGGCGACTGGCTGCCGCAGGCGACCCTTGAGGACATCCGCCGCTACCGGGTGGCCATCAAGGGCCCGCTGACGACGCCCATCGGCGGTGGCTTCCGCAGCCTCAACGTCGCCCTGCGCCTGGAGCTCGACCTGTACGCCTGCGTGCGCCCCGTGCGCTGGTTTCCGGGCGTGCCCTCGCCCGTCAAGCGGCCCGACCTCTTCAACATCGTCATCTTCCGCGAGAACACCGAGGACATCTACACCGGCATCGAGTGGAAGTGCGGCAGCGAGGGCGCCCAGAAGATGCGGGCCTTCCTCAAGGACACATACAACATCAGCGTCCGCGAGGACGCCGGCATTGGCGTGAAGCCGATCTCGGAGTTCGGCACCAAGCGCCTGGTCCGCTCCGCCATCGAGTACGCGATCGCGCGCGGGCGCAAGTCCGTGACGCTCGTGCACAAGGGCAACATCATGAAGTTCACCGAGGGCGCCTTCCGCGACTGGGGCTACGAGCTGGCGCGGGAGGAGTACCCGGAGCAGACGATCTCCTGGGATGAGGTCGCCGAGAAGCACGGCGGCAAGGTTCCCGCCGGCAAGATCCTGATCCAGGACTCCATTGCCGACATCATGTTCCAACACCTGCTGCTGCGCCCGACCGACCACTCCGTGCTGGCCTGCCCGAACCTGGACGGCGACTACCTCTCCGATGCGGCGGCGGCCGTCGTGGGCGGCATCGGCATCGCCCCGGGCGCGAACATCGGCGACGGCTACGCCTGCTTCGAGGCCACCCACGGCACGGCGCCGAAGTACGCGAACCAGGATAAGGTCAACCCCGGCTCCGTGATCCTCTCGGGCGTCATGATGCTGGAGTACATGGGCTGGCAGGAGGCGGCGGACGCCATCGTCGCCGGCCTGGAGAAGGCCATCGCCCAGAAGACCGTGACCTACGACTTCGCGCGCCAGATGGAGGGCGCCCGCGAGGTCAAGACC
Organism: Bacillota bacterium; assembly: GCA_021792015.1. Taxonomy (GTDB): domain Bacteria; phylum Bacillota; class Sulfobacillia; order RBS10-35; family JAJYVM01; genus JAJYVM01. Next base: position 4,039 of record JAJYVM010000067.1, read on the forward strand.
TCCGAGTTCGGGGACGCCATCATCAAGAACCTCTGAGCCAGGTCCGCACCGGGACCAGGTTCCGGTCCACAAGCACCAGATCGGCAGCCTTGCCCACGGCGAGGCTGCCGATTTCGTCGCCGCGTCCCAGCGCGCGCGCGGGATTGAGGCTTGCCATCCGCACGGCCGCGTGCAGCGGCACGCCCACCTCGCGGACCATGGTGCGGACGCCGACATACAAAGGGCTGACACTGCCCGCAATGCTCCCGTCAGGGAGGCTCGCCCTGCCGGCGCTCACCTGCACCGCCCGTCCGTCCAGGTCGTGGGTGCCGTCGGGAAGACCGGCGTACGCCATGGCGTCGGAGACCAGCATGATCCGGTCCGTCCCCTTGGCGCGCCACATGATCTTCAGCACGTCCGGATGCACGTGCACCCCGTCGGCGATGACCTCGCAGTCCAACCAGTCGGACGCCAGCGCGGCACCGAGCGTGCCCACGGTTCGGTGGTGCAGCCCGGCCATGGCGTTCGCCGTATGGGTGGACTGGTGGACGCGGCGCAGGTCGGTGGCCTCGGTATGACCAGCCGAGATGCGGACGCCTTCCCGTTGCAGCATGTCGATGAGGGCGTCCGCGCCTGGCATTTCGGGCGCCAGCGTGACCATGCGGATGGGGCCGGCATCGAGGAGGGTGCGGAGCTCCGCTGGATCCGGAGGGCGCGTCGATTCCTGGGCGCCCTGACGCTTGGGGTTCAGAAACGGGCCTTCGAGGTGGATACCGAGAAACTGGGACATGCCCTGCAGGTGCGCCAGACGCCGCACGGCCGCAAGGGTCTCGGCCGGCGGGCGGGTGATGACGGTCGGCAGCACCCCGGTCACACCCCACTGGCTGAGGGTGGCCATGAGCGCCTCAAGGTCGTCGGCCTGATGGAAATGGCGCCCCTTGGCGCCGTGCACGTGCATGTCCACGAGGCCCGGCCATAAATCTAAGTCCGGAAACGCCAGGGTCCTGTCTCCGCGTACCACAGAGACAGGACCCACTTCGGACAGGCGGCCGTCACGAACGCTGACCGCCCAGCCGAGTTGAACGCGATCAGGGAGCACCAAGGACCGGGGGACGATGACGGTGGTTATGTAAGTGCCTTCGCGACGGCCGCCTCGACCTCGCCGTCCTGCGGCAAGCGCTTGGTGGCCCTCTTGTCGAAGATGAGCTGGTCGCCGACCAGGACCTCGAAGCGGCCCTCGGTCACGGGGATGAGATGAAGCGCGGCGATCTTGGCCTGATGAAAGGAGAGGACCTCCGCCGCCACACGGGCGGCCGCGAGCTGGTTGCCTCACTCCCAGCAGTAGTTGACCGTGATCTCCTTCTTCATGGACGCACCTCCTGGTGCACAGTATACCGCGGCAGGGTTTGGGTGCAGGGGCGCGAACGGCAAGGGCGAGGGGAGCGGGGCGACATGAAGGAGCCCGTCAAGATCGACAGCGCGCCCAAGCCCAAGGGACCCTACTCGCAGGGCTGGCGGGCCGGCGATTTCGTCTACACGGCGGGGCAGGGGGCGACCGACCCGGCGACGGGCCAGTACGCGGGGCCGGACATCACCTCCCAGACCCACCAGGTCCTGAAGAACATCGAGACCATCCTCGGCGCCGCCGGCGCCAGGATGGCGGACGTGATCAAGATCAACGCCTACCTGGCGGACATCCGCGACTTCGAGGCCTTCAACGCGGCGTACCGGCAGCACTTCAGCGAGCCCTACCCCTCGCGGACGACCGTCGGCGCGCAGCTCTCGCATGGCCTCAAGGTTGAAATCGAGGCGATCGCCTACGTCGGACCGCGCTAGATCCCCCCTGCCGGAGCTGGACACGCCGGCCTGGCTCTGCGACCTGGACGTGGTCGAGAGCAACCTCCGGCGCATGCAGGCGCGTGCGAACACCGCGGGCGTGCGCCTGCGGCCGCACGCCAAGACCCACAAGAGCGTCCGCTTCGCGCGGCGCCAGGTCGAGCTGGGGGCGGCCGGCATCACCGTCGCCAAGCTGGGCGAGGCCGAGGTCATGGCCGCCGCGGGCATCGACGACATCCTGCTGGCCTACCCGGTGGTCGGGCCGCTGAAGCTGGCCCGCCTGCGCGAGCTGCTGGTGCGCGTGCCGCGCTTCACCTGCGCCGTCGACAGCCTGGAGGTCGCCTCCGGCATCTCGGCCCTCGGGGTGGCGCTCGGCCGGCGCGTGCCCGTCTACCTGGAGGTCGACAGCACGGACTCCCGCCGGCTCGGCTTCGCCCCGGGCCAGATCGCCGCCGGGATGGCCGCGCGGATCCGCGAGCTGCCGGGCGTGGCCCTGACCGGTCTCATGGCCCACGCGGGCGCGGCGTACGGGGCCGCCGACCAGGCCCAGATCCGCGAGCTGGCCGTGCGCGAGGCGGCGGGGCTGGCGGAGACGGCGCAGATCGCCGGCGGGTCGCTGCAGCGCTCCGTCGGCTCGACGCCAACGGCGACCTACATGGACCTCGCGGCGCGGGCCGGCGCCACCGAGGCCCGCCCCGGCACATACATCTTCAACGACCGCACGGAGATGCGGCTTGGGGCCTGCGGGCTGGACGACGTGGCGGTGAGCATCCTGGCCACCGTGGTCAGCCGCCCGGCCCCGGACCGCGCCGTCATCGATGCCGGCAGCAAGACGCTGACGTCGGATACCTTCCTTGCCGGCACGGGCTTCGGCGAGGTGCGCGGCGAGCCGGCGCTCCGCCTCGTCCGCCTCTCGGAGGAGCACGGGGTCATGGAGGTACCGGCGGACTGCGACCTGGCGGTCGGCGACCGGGTCGAGATCATCCCGAACCACGTCTGCCCCTGCATCAACCTCACCGACGAACTGGTCGGCCTGCGCGACGGGCGCCCGGAGGCGCGCATCCCCGTCGATGGCCGCGGGCGCGTGCGCTGATGTCCGCGCGGCGGGCGCCGGAGGTCCAGCTCGAGTCCCTGGAGCCGGGGGACGAGGAGTTCCACCGCACCATGTGGCGGTACTGGCGGGAGCTGGGCGTCGACCCCAACCCCCTCTGGGCCTCGCGCTATCTCAGCCGCATCGACGACGAGCAGGGGATCGACCGCTTCACGTTCTGGGCCAGCACGGGGTCCGAGCGCTGCGGGTTCGCCATGGTGCGGCTGCAGCCGGACTGGCTCCTGCCTGAGCGCACCGTCGGCTATATCGCCGAGTTCTACGTCTTCCCCAGCCACCGGCGGCGGGGCGTCGGCCGGGTGATGGCCGAGCGGATGATCGCCTTCGCCCGGAGCCGCGGCGCCGAGGACGTCGAGCTGGATGTGCTGCCCACCAACCGCCGCGGCATGCAGTTCTGGCAGGCATTGGGCTTCACCCTGTCCCATCACCACATGCGCTACGCCCGGTGAACGTGCTGGTCGCGCCCAACGCCCTTCGTGGGGCCCTCAGTGCGCCCGAGGCCGCCAGGGCCATTCAGCGCGGGCTCCTCAGTACACCGCGGCCGCCGGAGCGAATCGACCTCTGCCCGGTCGCGGACGGCGGCGACGGAACGGCTGAGTGCCTCGTGGCGGCGACAGGTGGAACCTGGCGCTGCCTCCGGGTCCGGGGTCCCCTGGGCGACCCCGTGGAAGCCCGCTACGGCGTCCTCGGCGACACGGCGGTCATCGAAATGGCGGAGGCCAGCGGCCTCCGCCATGTCCGGCGCAAGGACCCGCTGCATGCGAGTACCTTCGGCACGGGCGAGCTGGTCCGCGATGCCATCGCCGCCGGCTTTCGCCGCATCATCGTCGGCCTCGGGGGCAGCGCCACCAACGACGGGGGCCGCGGCTTCGCGGAGGCCCTCGGGTGGCGGTTTCTGGACGGTTCGGGCCGGCCCTTGGCGGATGGCGTCCTCGCCCTCGAGCATCTGGCGCATGTGGAATCCGGACCGAGGCTGGACGCCGCCATCGTCGGCGCCTGCGATGTGGATAACCCCCTCACGGGCGCCATGGGCGCCTCCGCCGTCTTCGGCCCCCAGAAAGGAGCCGACGCGGCGGCTGTGGAAAGCCTTGATGCCGCGCTGGCACGGCTTGCGGCTGCAGTGTCGCCGCAGCTGGCGAGCCTGCCCGGTGCCGGTGCCGCGGGTGGCCTTGGCTTCGGGCTGATGGCGTTCGCGGGCGCGCGCCTCGAACCGGGTGCGGAACTGTGCCTGCGCGCGGTTGGCTTTGCGGAGCGGGCGCGCGCCTGCGACCTGGTCTTCACGGCTGAGGGCCGAGTGGATGCCCAGACGGCGCGGGGCAAAGCGCCGATCGCGGTGGCCCGCCATGCCGGCGCTGTGCCGGTTGTGCTGCTGGCCGGCGCGGCGCCGCCGGAGGCCGAGCTCGGGCGCCTTTACGCAGCCGGCATCACCGCGGCGCTGCCGATCGCGCCCGGGCCCCTGACATTGCGGGCTTCCATCGCCCAGACGGGCGAACTGCTCGCGGATGCTGCGGCGAGGGCATGGCGGCTGTTCGCCGCCGGGAGGAAGGCATGAGAGCTGCGTCGCTGTTCGTGACCTGCCTGGTGGACCTGCTGCGGCCGGAGATCGGCGAGGCCACCGTCCGCGTGCTGGAGCGGCAGGGCGTGCACGTGGACTTTCCGGAGGAGCAGACCTGCTGCGGCCAGGCCCATTTCAACGCGGGCTACCGCGCGGAGGCGAAGGCCCTGGCGGAGCACTTCCACAACGTGTTTGAGGGCGCAGAAGCCATTGTCGCACCTTCCGGATCCTGTGTCGCCATGGTGAAGAGGCATTATCCCGAGCTGCTGGGGGAAAGGGCGGCCAGTCTGGCCGCCCGCTGCTGGGAGCTGACCGGCTATCTGCGCCATGTGGTCGGGGTGGAGGACGTCGGCGCGCGGCTGGAGGGCTCGGCCGCCTACCACGGCTCATGCCACCTGCAGCGGGAGCTGGGCACCGGCGCCGACCCGCGCGCGATGCTGGCGCACGTCCGGGGGCTGACGGTCACCGAACCCGCCGACGCCGACCAATGCTGCGGTTTCGGCGGGACGTTCTCGATGACGATGGCCGATGTCAGCACGGCCATGGCGGATGCCAAGCTGGAGCGCGTCAAGGCCACCGGCGCCGGCATCCTGGTCGGCGCCGACGCCGCCTGCCTGCTCCATCTGGAGGGCCGCCTCCGCCGCCAGGGCTGCGCGACCTGCGTCATGCACATCGCCCAGGTGCTGGACCATGCCGATCGCCCATGAGCCGGCCGCCCCGTGGGCGGAGCGCGTCACCATCGCCCTCTCCGACATCCGCCTGCGCGAGAACATCGCCCGCTCGACGACGCGCTTCGCCGCCCAGCGCCTGACCGCCCTGGGTGAGCTGCCGGATCCGGCGGCGCTGCGGGCCCGCGGCCGCGCCATCCGCGCCGATGCCATCGCCCGCCTGCCCGAGCTCCATGCGGAGCTGCGCCAGCGGATCGAGTCGCGGGGCGGGCACGTTCACCTGGCGGCCGACCCCGCGGCCGTCACGGGCAAGGTCATCGAGATTGCGCGCGCGCATGGCGCGCGCCGCATTGTGAAATCGAAGTCCATGGTCTCCGAGGAGGTCGCGCTCAACCCCGCCCTGGCGGAGGCCGGGATCGAGTCCCTGGAGACCGACCTCGGCGAGTACCTGATCCAGCTGGCGGGCGAGATGCCGGCGCACATCATCGCCCCGGCGCTGCACAAGTCGCGGGCCGAGTCGGCGGAACTGCTGGGCGCACCGGCGGACACCCCCGCCGAGGCGCTCACGGCCCTGGCGCGGGAGCGCCTGCGTGAGCGGTTCCTGCAGGCCGACATCGGCATCACCGGCGGCAACTTCCTCGTGGCGGACACCGGTGGCGTCGTGATCGTCACCAACGAGGGCAACGACCGCATGTGCACGTCGCTGCCGCGCGTGCACATCGCCATCGTGGGCGTGGAGAAGATCATCGCCCACGCGGCCGACCTCCCGGACATGCTGAAGCTGCTCACCCGCAGCGCCACAGGCCAGCGCATCTCCGTCTACGTGTCGCTGATCGACGGCCCGCGTGGGCCGGGGGAGACGGACGGGCCCGAGGAGTTCCACCTGATCCTGCTGGACAACGGCCGCCTGCGCCTGCGCGGCACGCCGCACGAGGAGGCCCTGTACTGCATCCGCTGCGGGGCCTGCCTCAACGTGTGCCCCGTCTACCGTCAGATCGGCGGCCACGCCTACGGCAGCGTCTACCCGGGGCCCATCGGCGCGGTGATCTCGCCGCTTCTGGACCCGGCGGGGGCGTATGCCATGCTGCCCAAGGCCAGCAGCCTATGCGGGGCCTGCTGGGAGGCTTGTCCCGTCGGCATTCACCTGCATGACCAGCTGGTGGCCCTGCGCCAGGAGGGCGTGCGAAGCGCGCCCTGGCCCCAGCGCCTCCTGTTTGCGGGGTGGGCCACCGCGTGGGGGAGCGCCACGACGTACACGGCCTTCCTCCGCGTGGGCCGCGTCGCGCAGCGGCTTCTGCCGCGTCACGGCGAGTGGCTGCGAGCCGCCCCCGCAATCCTTGGCGGCTGGACCTCCACCCGCGACCTGCCGCCGATCGCCGCCAGGACCTTCCGCGAGCGGTGGGCGGAGCGGCGGCCATGATCGAGCAGTTCCTGCAGGCGTGGGCGGCCGTCGGGGGCGTGGGGCACCAGGCCGGCGATGCCTCGGCGGCCGTGCGTGAGCTCCTGGCGGCGGAGGGCGCCCACACCTTCGTGCGGTACGGCACATCCATCTGCGATGGCCTGGACCTCAGCGGCTATGAGCCGGCCGCGGCCAAGGACGCCAACGTGGGCATCGCGGACGTCACGGCCGCCGCGGCCGATACCGGCACCGTGGTGCTGGTCCCGGCGCCGGACCGTCCCCGCGTGGTGACCCTGCTGCCGCCGGTCTGCATTTTCATCGTGCCGGCGGCCGTGATCCGCCCTGACTTGGCCGGAGCCATCAGAGGGCGGGGCCGCTGGAACCTCGTCACGGGTCCCAGCCGCTCGGCCGACATCGAGGGCGAGCTGGTCCTCGGCGTGCACGGCCCGGGCCGGGTCCACGCCGTGCTCGTGCCGTGAGCGGCTACGCGGTCAAGGGACCGGCCCCGGTCCGCGGGACGGCGCCCGCCACGGAGGCGGAGGTCGTCGCCCTGCTGCGCGCGGGCGGGCCGATCCTCGTGCGCGGGGGTGGGACCCAGGACGCTTTGGGCGCGCCCCTGCGGGCCGCGCCCGTCCTCTGCGACACCACTGGTCTCCGCGCGGCGGCAATGGCCCACACGCCCGAGGACCTCACCGTCACGGCGCCGGCCGGGCTGCGCTGGGCCGAGCTGCAGGCGGCTCTCGGCCGGCACGGCCAGTGGGTGCCCTGCGACCCACCGGCGGCGGAGGGCGCCACGGTCGGCGGGGTCGTGGCCGGCAACGCCTTCGGGCCCTGGCGCCAGTCGCAGGGGAGCATGCGCGATCTGGTCATCGGCCTGCGGGCCGTGGCCGGCACCGGCACCGCCTTCTTCGCCGGCGCGCGCGTGGCCAAGAACGTGGCCGGGTTCGATCTCTGCAAGCTCCTCGTCGGCTCGTGCGGCACGCTGGCCGTGCTGGTCGAATGCAGCTTCAAGGTCCGCCCCCTGCCGGCGGCGCGGCGCACCTTCGCCACCCGCGGCGACCCGGCGGCGGCCCTGGCCGGTCCCGTGCCGCCGGCCGCCCTGGCGGCCTGGACCGACGGCCGCATCCTGGTGGCCTACGACGGCTCGGAGCGGGCGGTCGCGGCCGCGGGCGCCAGGTTGCGGGAGATGTATGCTGGAGTGGACGAGCAGCCGGCCGCAGCCTGGGACGAGGTGCGCGCGCACATGCGCGCCGGCCCCCTGGTGGTGCGGGCCTCCGTGCCGGCGGGGGAAGCCGCGGCCGTGGCGCGCCAGTTGGAGATGCTGGGCTACGCCGTGCTGGCCTGCCCGGGCTTCGGCATGCTGTGGGGCCGCCACGCCGACCCCAGCGAGCGGGTCTGGCAGCGGGCGGCCGCCATCGCGCGCGGGGCCGGGGGCCGTGCCCTCTGCGCCGTCGCCCCCGACGGCCTGGCCGACCCCTGGGACAGCGACCCGACCCTGCTGCCGCTGCACCGGGCCCTGAAGGCGCGCTTCGACCCCGAGGGCGTCTTCGCCCCGGGCCGCTTCGTGGGAGGGATCTAGCCGGTGGCCGAGCCCGCGCCGCGGCCCCTGCCGGCGCCGCTGCCGCTGCCGCCCGCCGCCTGGCAGGCGCTGGACAGCTGTGTGCACTGCGGCTTCTGCCTGCCGGCGTGCCCCACCTACCGCGAGCTGGGATCGGAGGCAGACTCACCGCGCGGCCGGATCTTCCTGATGCGGGCCGCCGCCGAGGGGCGGGTCGACGCCGACGACCCCGCCCTCCGCACCCACCTCGACCTCTGCCTGGACTGCCGCGCCTGCGAGACCGCCTGCCCGTCGGGCGTGGCCTACGGAACGATCATCGAAGGCGCGCGCGCA
>JAJYVM010000068.1:0-5382 GCA_021792015.1 Bacillota bacterium
CTGCCGGCCGGCGCCGGCTCGCAGGCTGTGGCACCGAGGTTGGGCTGGAACGTGCCGACGGCGCAAGGCGTCGCGGATGTCGCCCCGGAAGTTGCGACGTAGGTGCCCGGCGGGGCCGGTACGCAGGTCCCCGAGGTCGCGTCGAGATAGCTCCCCGGTGAGCACGCGGTGCCGGCCCGCGCCGGTACGACCAGCATCACCGCCGCAACCGCCGCCGCGGCAACGAGCCAGAGCCGGATCGCCGTCGACACAAAGCGCCCCTCCAAATCTGGCGGCAGCCATTCCACAGGCTCCGGGACGAATCCTGTGGATGGCGGACCAGGCAATCGCCCTCGCGTCGAGTGGGGCTGCTCACCGCCGCCCGGCGGGGTCCGGGTAGACGGGCGCGGTCAGGCACAGGCACCGCAACGCACGCCCAGGTGATTCCGGGACTCGCCCGAGATGCCGCCTTCGGCCCCGGTGGTTCTCCCCGTGGCCGCGCGTCGGAGCGTTGAGCGCCTTGTTGAGCGCCTTCATGAGAGCGGGTGCCCGTACTGGACCACGACATGTCATGGGGGGCCTGGCCGAGGCACGGACTGAGCCCGAGGCTGGTGCCGTCGGAGGCGACGTCGGCCGCCGACTGGATCGTCGCCAGCCTGCACCCGTTCAGGTGCGGCACCGCTGGATCGCTGGTGCCACCGGTCTTTGCCGCTTACGCACGGATTCTGTATCCGGCACGCGGCGCCGGCGGCCGGTTGGTGCGCTGGTCCGAGGTCGCCGGCTGGTCAGGGCGGATCTATCACCCCCGCATGCAGTTCGAGCCGCTGGCCACGCCGGCGGAGGGTGGTGGCACGGGCCCCAAGCCGTGGGATGGCTACGCGCCGGGGGAGGACCGGGCACACGTGCCCGCGCTGGCCAAGGTGTTGCAGGGGCACACCACCACCCCCGACCGGATCTGGTACTGCGTCTGGGAGGGGTACGGCGACGTCGTCCCGCAGTCGACGGCTCGGGTGCGGCGGCAGGCGCGCGACTACCTGCTGTACGCCGGGACGCTGGCGGCACTGGATGGCGGCCGCACCCCCGACTACTGGTTCCCAGCGGATCGGTCGTGGTGTGTGGCCGGCGACGTCGACCTCTGCTGGTGCTACGTGGGCGGCTCCCGCGCCTGCGTGGACGCCATCCTGGGCTGCCCTGACCTGGAGGCCGTGCCGGCCGAGCCCGACGACGGCCTGACGTACGACTCCGATCCCGTGAACCTGCTCACCCCCGAACAGTGGGCGGCCTGGAACCTGCCGCCGCCACGGGGCGTCTAAGCGGTCATGAAGGCGCGGTGGTTGATCCTCTGCGCGGTTGCGCTGGTGCTGGCCGCGTGCGGCAAGCCATCCGCGAAGCCGCCGCTTGTCGTGCTCGCCCACGCCGCGGTTGGGCCGGACGCCTTACGTGCCGGCCTGGGGCCGGGGGCCTCGCTGGTCGTGCAGTGGAGCACCGATGCCGGTAACGCTTGGTCCGTGGCGACGGCGGCTCTGCCCACGGGGACCGGTCCGGTCGAGGCCGTCCACTTGGCGCTCCCGGCCAAAGGTGACGGATGGCTGCTCGTGCGCGGGAAGTCGCTGTGCGTGCTGCTGCGCAGCCGCGACGGCGGGCGGACGTGGTCGAGCCAGCACCAGCCCGCGCTGCAATCCTGCCAGGCCGCGGCCATGGCGTTTCGGACGCCAAGTCAAGGGTGGATCGTCACGGCCGACGGCTCCGAGTTGCTGATCTACAGCACCCCCGACGGCGGCCAGACCTGGAGCCCGTCGTCGGCACCGCTGCCCGTGAGCACCTCCTTCACCGTCGAGGCCATCGACGGGCCAGTGTTCACCGGCGCCCGGCAGGGGTCGTTCCGCGTCCACTACGGCGGGTCGGCCAGCGGGGTGCTGGGCTACGCGACAGCGGACGGCGGGGCGGCATGGACCGTTACGACGCCCACGCCGACGATGGCGACCGCCAGGCTCGGCGACGACGAGTGGCAGGTCGACCAGCCGTTGAGCGGAGGCCCGTTGCCCATCCGCCGCAGCACGGATGGCGGCCGCACCTGGGCGACGTCCGACATCCGGCTTCCCGCGAATCTGAGTGCGCCCGTGTGGGCCCACGCCCAATTCGTCGATGCTGTCCACGGGTGGGTCCTGGCGGCGGGCGCGCCAGCGACGGCCCAGGAGATGTGGGTTGCTCCGCACCACCGACGGCGGCCGCACGTGGTCGGTGGCGGCGCATACGGGCGCCGGGACGTTTCTCGGCCTGGCCTACGGCACCGTGGCGATGGCGTTCCGTACCCCGGCCCAGGGCTGGATCGCGGCCGTCAATGTGTGGCAGGGTCCCGAGTCGGTGGATGTGTTTCGGACCGGCGACGGCGGGCTGGACTGGCAGCAGAGCCGTGCGTGCGCCGCTTCCCGTCCGCGACGCCACCGGCATCCGAGCACCCGCATTCGCCGGCCCGGAGGACGGCACGCTGACTGTGCCGCTGAAATCCGGGGCCCTGACCTACGGCAGCACCGACGGCGGCGCCGCCTGGACTCTGGACATCCCGGCCTGCACGGCGGCGGACCTCTCGGCCCGCGGCGGGCGGCAGGGCGAGAACACGGGGCGCACGGCGACCTGGTCTTCACCAACACGGGATCGAAGGCGTGCCTGCTTGAGGGGCTGCCGACGGTGCTTGCGCTCATCCGGGCGGATGGGAACGTCCTCGCCACGCGGACGCTGCCGGCGCAGGGGACGGTGGCCTCGCTGCCGCTCGATCCCGGCGGCACGGGCGAGATGGTGGTGTACTGATCGAACTGGTGCGGTCCGCAGCCCGACCCTCTGAAGCTGCACGTCACGCTTCCCGACGGCCGTGGTACTGTGACGACGCCCTTTGACGGCCCGCCAGACTACGACTACGTGCCCGCCTGCCTGAGCGCGGGCCAGCCGTCGACCCTTCGCCTCCTCTCGGCCTACAGCGCGAAGGGATAACGGAATACGATGGGTGGGATGGGGGCTGTGCGGGACGATGAAGCTCGTGCTCACGATCATCGGCCTGCGGGACGCGGGGCGGCTCAGCGCGGCCTTGGCCGCGCGCGGCCTGCGCAGCACCCGCCTGGCCAGCAGCGGCGGCTTCCTGCGCGAATCAAACGCCACACTGCTCATCGGTTGCGCCGACGAGCGGGTTGACGAGGTCCTGACGCTCATCCGCACCTCTTGCAAGCCCCGCCGCCAGGTGGTGGTGCCCCTGCACTATCTGGGCGAAGAGGCCCAGCCCGTGCCGCTGGAGCCTGTGGACATCGTGGTGGGCGGCGCCACAAGCTTTGTCCTCGCCCTGGAACCGGCGGGGACGGCGGGCGCTTGCCGCCCGCCGCACAAAGCATCCGGTTGATGGCCGGTCACGCCGGCCAAAGTCAGATCACGGGTCAGAGGGTGTACATGTCGGCCTGGATCACTTGGTAGCCGCTCTTCAGCACGTCCTCCTCGGAGCGGAGGCTGTTCGGCTGGTAGTCGCGGGGCACGACCACGTAGTGATAGCGCCAAACGGGGTCGTAGTGGGGGTCGCCGGGCTTGCTATCGTAGATCCCGTACTGGTTCGGCACGCGCTCCGGCCGGCCCCCGGGGCCGCCGTCGACGCTGGACACGACCACGTACTCCTTGGCCCACTTCTGCTTCGTGGCGTCGATGTGGATCACGCCGCAGGGCATCGCGTACACGATCTCGCCGCGCACCCAGCGGGGCCCGATGCGCTGGTGGTGCGGGTTTGAGTACGTGAGCTCGTCCGTGGCCACCGGGCCCGTATCGTCGCGGGTGTAGTGCAGCCCGCCGGAGCCGCCTCCGTCCGCCATCTCGGCCCCTCCCCTACACGGCCGCGTGCATCGCCAGGAGCAGGCGCGTGACCAGGTAGCCCAGGGCCAGGCCCGAGGCCGGTCCGGCCGCCCAGCCGCGCAGGATCCCGTAGACGGTGCCCCACTGCACCGTCTGGCGGCCGCGGGCGAAGCCGGTGCCGGCCATCGCGCCGACCAGGGCCTGGTTCATGGACGTGAAGTAGCCGAAGGTGACGGCCGTGAACACGACGAGGGCCTGGACGAGCTGGGCGGCGCTCGCCATCGCCAGGTCCACCTTCACGATGTCGAAGGCCACGGTCTTGAGGAGCGGCTTGCCCCAGGTCAGCACGCCGACCGCCAGGCCGATGCCGCCGATGATTCCGGCCGTCCACACGTTGAAGAGGTGCGTCATCAGGAAGACGCCGGTCGCGTTCGAGACGTCGTTGCTGCCCATGGTGAACGAGGCCGCCGCCCCGACGACCACCAGCAGGACCGGCAGCAGCCCGCCCTTGCTCTGGGCGCCCTTGGCCTCCGGCGCGATGGCGTCCACGATGTGGGTGAAGACGTAGCCGAGGCCGCAGGCCACCAGGGGCGCCAGGACCCAGAGCACGGCCAGGTGCAGGATGGTCGTCCAGTCCACCGGGATGGCGCCGGCGAGGCCCACGCCGACGGCGCAGAAGACGAGGATCTGGATGGTCGAGGTGGGGACCCGGACGTAGGTGTAGATGGTGGTGAGCAGGAAGGCGCACCCGACGATGGCAATGGCGGCCGGCACCGTCACGCGGGCGGCGTCGATGATGCCCTGGCCGACCGTGACCTCCACGCGGTGGCTGGCCAGGGCGGCCCCGAGGAGCGTGAGCGGGGCCATGAGCAGCAGGGCCGGCCAGAGCCGGATGGAGCCGGATGCGTGCGGCATGCCCATGCAGGCGCCGGTGTAGTGGGCGCCCATGCTCCAGGCAAAGGCCAGCACCATCAGGATCAGCAGGGCCGTGATCAACGCCCGTCCTCCTTTTGGGCGGCCATGCCGCCGATCGGTGGGCCCTGGTCCTCCACCACCTCCCCCACCAGCTCGCGCAGACGGATGCGCGCCTCCGCGAGGACGGCGGCCCCGGCGGGCGTCGATCGGTAGTACTTGCGCTGGCGGCCGGCGACGACGCGAACCTCGCAGCGCAGCAGGCCGGCCCGCTCCAGGCGGTGCAGCAGCGGGTAGAGCGTGCCGGCACCGATGCGGTAGCCGTGCCGGTCCATCTCCGCCATCAGGTCCACCCCGCAAACCGGCTCGTGGCCGGCGTGGAAGAGGATGTGCAGCCGCACGAATCCCAGAAAGAAGTCGCGGAACAGATCGTTATCCAATATCGCCATTCGATATTGGCGGGCGGGGGCCTGTCAAGGGGTTCAGGGTGGGCGAGCGAAGGGGGCGGGGCCAAGGGGGCGGGGCCAAGGGGGCGGGGCCAAGGGGGCGGGGCCAAGGCGGCGGGCCAAGGGGCGGGGCCAAGGGGCGGGCCAAGGGGCGGGGCCAAGGCGGCGGGCGAAGGGGGCGGGGCCAAGGGGCGGGCCAAGGGGCGGGGCCAAGGCGGCG
>JAJYVM010000068.1:5392-12468 GCA_021792015.1 Bacillota bacterium
GGGGGGGGGGGGGGGGGGGGGGGGGGGGGGGGGGGGGGGGGGGGGGGGGAGGGGGGGGGGGGGGGGGGGGGGGGAGGGGGGGGGGGGCCAAAGGGGGGGGCAAGGGGGGGGGGCCAAGGCGGCGGGCGAAGGAGCAGGCACGCGAGCGGGCGAAGGTGCAGGCGAATGAGGCGCTGACGAGATAGCGAGGAGGTCTCCGCTTGGCCGAGCCGCTTGCCCTGATCCGGCCGGTGTTCGCGCGCCACGGAATGAGCCTTGCCCGGCTGGACGAGGTGCTTGAGGACGGGTTTACCACCCACCGGCTCACCGGTCCCTGGCGTCCGGACCAGGTCGTGCTGCTGATCTCGGAGGCGGCCGGCGAGGACCCCTTCCGGCTGGAGGTTCAGATCGATATCCCCGTGGCCTCGGAGCCCGAAGCCGAGGACGGGCTGCCGGCCATCGTCGATCCCGACACGGTGGTGCGCATGCTGCTGATCAACTGCAGGGACGCGGTGGAGGCGTTTTTCGAGGAGGCGCCCGCCGACGGCGAGCTCCTCGACCCCGACGCCAGCGGCAGCTACGGCCGCCGCGTGCCGCTCGATGGGTTGACGGAGACCGTGCTCATCATGCTGCACGTCGGCTGCGATGTCGCGCGCGAGGATCTCGCGGAGGGCCTGCCGCAGGCCGCGGAGCTTCTGTGCGCCGTGCTTGCGACCCTGCGGGCCGACACGCCGTTTCTGGATGGCGCGCCCAACCGGGCGGAGCGGCGCCGCAGCGGCGGGAGGCGTCGGCGATGAGGCTGCCGGGGGCGCAACGACACGCCCCGGCACGGTAAGCCGCCACCTTTAGGGGGCGGGCGGGCGGCGATCGCGCCGAGTCAGAGGCCCAGCGCGCGCAGGCAGCCGGGAGTGTCGGTCAGATCCGGCAGGACCACGTCCGCGCCCAGTGCCTCCAGCTCGGCCCGGGGGTGCCAGCCGGTGGCGACGGCGACCGCCCGGGCCCCGGCGGCACGGGCCGCCAGAACGTCGTTCGGGGCATCCCCGATGACCACCACGGGCACACCGGGCCGGGCGGCCCTGGCGATGGCCGCGCGCACCAGGTCGCCCCGGTCGGGTCCGTCCTCGCCGAAGCCGCCGAAGCGGAAGTGGTCCGAAAGACCGGCGTAGGCCAGCTTCATCTCCGCGGCCGCGCGGATGTTGCCGGTCTGCAGGCCCACGGCCAGATCGCCGCGCGCGGCCAGGGCGGCGCAGAGCGCCGGCACCCCCGGCAGGATCCGGGCCGGGCCACGCGGCAGCTCCTCCGCCAGCGCGCTGAGGTAGGCGGGGTAGACCCGGTCTGGCTCCCATGGAATCCCCAGCCGGTCGGCGATGGCGGGAAAGAGGAAGGCGTCCGTCTGGCCCGAGGCCATGATGCCGTCCGCCGCCCCCGCCCGCCCGTACACCTGATGGAAGCACGCGTTGAGCGACCGTGTGCCGGCGCCCCGCGGGTCGATCAGGGTGCCGTCGATGTCAAAGAGGACGATCACGCCGAATCCAGGCAGGCCCCGGGGTAGCCGTCGGGCAGCGCCTGCGCGGTGCCCAGCTCGATGACGTGGCCGTGCCGGCGCATGTGGCCCCCGGTCAACGGGTCCCCCGTCCCCTCCTCCGCCGCGATGTCCGCCGCGAGGCAGAAGCGGTCGAGGATGTCCTGCGCGCTCGCCCTCGTCTCCTTGGTGTACCCGAACCGCCAGCCGACCTGCTCCGGGGCCTCCCACGTGACGGCAACCAGCCTAACGGCCGTTCGGCTCGCCTCCGGTTCGAGTGTAGCGCGAATGCAGGCGACCTGCGCGGTCGGAACGAAAGCACCGGCCCATGAGCCCCTCGCCACGGGACACGCGACGCGTCTATGCCCTCCGCTCACTGCGGGCCTTCGGCTTCGGCTACCTCGCCGTGCTGCTGCCGCTCTATCCGGAGCGCTTCGGCTTCGGAGCGGAGGCCATAGGGGGCTGGACCCCGAGGAGCGCGCGGCAGCGGCGGGCGTGACCACCACGGGCCGGCAGGTCCGCCAGCTCATCGGCCCGGCGGTTGGCAGCCGCGCGCTGGCAGCTGGGGCACTGGTCCCGTCCCTGGTGGCCGGGGCCATCAAGATCGGCTACGACCTGTCTCGCTGTGGCACCTGTTCCGCGGCACCCCGGAGCGGAGCTGAGGGACGAGGCGGACCCGCGTGCGCGACGTGTTCGACCCGGAGATGGCCCCGGCCCTGGCCGTGCCGTTCGCCCGGCTGGCGAACGCCTTCGCCCGCCTGAGGGAGCTCGTGCAGGACATGGGCCCGAGGAGCTCCATTATACGGGCCGTGAGGGCGGCGCCAACGCGACGGCCACCCTGCTCGCCCACATGGCACGTACGGACCTCATGTACCCCACCTCATCAAGGGCGAGCCCGTGCCGCTCGCGCTCGAGGCGCGGTTCGCGGCAGGCGCCAATACCGACACCGTGCTGGTGCCGAGGTCCGCCCGCTCGGTCAGCGATCGCCTCTCCGCTCACGCCGACCTGACCGGCATGTGCTGCGACTACCCGCGGACGTGTGACGACGCGGCGGCGGGGCGCGAGGCGGCGGCGCGCGAGGCGGCGGCGCGCGAGGTGGCGGCGCGCGAGGTGGCGGTGCCGTGGTGGCCCGAGCCAGGCACGGTCCGCTGGGTGCTGTGGGTCATGACCTCCCATTCGGCCCGGCACCAGGGGCAGATCGCCCGGCTGCGGGAGGCGTGGCAGGCGCGCGGAGACGCTGGCTGACCAGGCCGTGCCGGTCGCCCTGGTGCAGGAAGGCCACCGGAAGCTGGTGCGCGGGGTCGGGGGTATGGGGAAAGACGGACCTGGGCACCTGGGTTCACCGGGCCCGTCACCGGCCGGTGGCAGGGATGACCGCGGCGCCGCAGGCAGGCCCATGCCCGATGCTGCGCAGTCGGCGGGCTGCCTCGGCGAGGCTGCCGCTGAGGGGCCCGTGCTGGCAGGCTCCCGCCACTGGGCGTGCGTTTGAACCTTCGCTGCGCGCTGCGCCCACCGCTCCACAGTCGAATGGACAAGGGTCGGTGCGTTAGACTGGCGAGAGAAGGGTGATGATCGTTCTGGCGCGGGCGCGTCAAACCGTGTGGGCGACCGGGGGGCGCATCGCGGCGGGAGATCCCGGCTTCGTGGCGATGGGCGACTTCCTGGACGACTTCTACGCGGCAGCCCGTGAGGAGCGGTCCGCCTTGATTGCTGGCGAGCCGCCGCCGGGGCTGGATGCGCGGTGGGCGGCTTACCTTGCCGCGACCGTGGAGGTTCTCGCAGCTCGCCACGACCTCACCGTCCCGCCATGGACGCAGCGTCCAATCTACTTCCTGCGGGAGCCCTGGTTTCTGTGGGAAGGGGCGCGGATGCTCGCGTTGCTCGACACGCCCCGTCCGTTTGCGCGGCACGGGATATTCGCTGACAGCCGCCTACTTCTGCGGACATGACAGCGGACGAGATCCTTGCCAACCTGGCAGAGTTGGCCCATCGGGTGCATGAGCGCGGGCTGGTGGCAGACCTCTATCTCTTTGGCGGAGCCGTCATGGTGCTCGTCTATCGGACCCGGCCCGCGACACGGGACATCGACGCCGTGTTCGAGCCTAAGATGGCGGTCTATCGAATCGCCCAAGAGATGGCTGACGAGCGCGCCCTTGCCCCAGGCTGGCTAAACGACGCGGTCAAGGGCTGGCTCTCCCCCTCGGGCGTCATGCACACCTACCTCGAGATGCCGGGGATGAGTGTCTCGATCCCCGACCCTGCCTATCTCTTCGCGATGAAGGTCATGGCCTCGCGACCCGAGGACCGGGCCGACTTGGAGGTTCTGATCGCACACCTCGGCCTGCGCAGCGTCGATGAGGCACTGGCCGTCGTCGGGCGTTTCTACCCGATCGAGCGCCTGCCGCTCCAGGCAACCTATAGGCTTGCCGAGCTGTTGGGTGGCTAAGCGCGCCTGAGTTTCATGACCCCATAGTCTGAGCGACCACGGCGCTCAGGGCGCGATGCGCCAGCCGCCCTACGGTCCCGACTGCACCACCAGAACCCCGCCATCGCCGGCGCTCTGCGCGATGGGGAACGTACCTGCCTGGCTTGGCGTGCGCGTCAGCTGGACCTGCTGACCCGGACCCAGGGTCACGGAGATCCCGAGATCGGGGATCAGCAACTGGTGGCCGCCCGTCACGTCCTGGATCGTCAACTCGAGCGGCAGGCCGACCTTGGCCTGCACGACGGGCGGCGCGAGCGGCTGGGCGCCGTCCAAGACAAGGGTGCAGACCTCGGCGACGGCGCCCGGGGTGGGCGCGCACGGCAGGACGGTTACCGGCGGCGGCGTGCTGACCGGAATGCCGCCGCACGGCTTGGTCGGCGGCACCATCGACATGTCGACGGGCATGACGTCCTGCAGGGGCACGCCCGTCAGCTTGGACTCCTCCAGCGCCCAGGCCTGCGTCAGGATCGGGCGATTGAGGAAGATCGACTGCTTCTCGGTCCCGGTGCAGCCCGGCTGCCACAGCAGCGGGGGGTTCGTCGAGGTCACGGCGCGGCTGACCCAGAGCGTGCCGGCCGTCGTCGGCTCGGTGCCCGCCACAAACCACTCCTCCCGCACATCCTGCGGCGGCGTGAGCGGGCCGGGCAGCGCCACCGTCCACGGCGCGGCCTTGATGTCGATCGGAGCCTGCACGATGCCGGGCGGACGCACGAAATGCACCGGCTTGAGGCCCTTCACGGCGGCGATCATCGTCGCCCTGAAGACGGGGCCGGCGTAGGTGTCCCCGAACAGGTTGGGGAACGGCTTGGGCACGTCGTGGCCGACCCAGACGGCGGCCGTGTACTCCGGCGTGAAGCCGACATACCAGGCATCCTCGTTGGCGTCGGTCGTGCCGGTCTTGGCCGCCGTCGGCCAGCCGGGGACGTTGTCGTGGACCGTCGCGTCGTAGCCGGTGCCCCAATTGGAATCCAGGGGACCGGACAGCACGTCCCAGCCGACGTTGGGCTGGGGCTCATCGACGGCCTCCAGCATCTTGATCATCACGTAGGCGACGTTGGCCGGCACCACACGCTGCGCCTGCAGTCCGTTGTTCACGATCACCTGCCCGGTCGGGCCCACCACCTTGGTGATGATGCGCGGGGTGACCCGCACGCCCTCGTTGGCGATGGTCGCGTACGCGTCGGCCATGTTGAGCGGCGTGCAGCAGTCGTGCGTCCCGCCGATGGCCAGCGGAAGCTGCGCGTCCGCCTGGGTGAGGGGCAGGCCCATCTTCACGGCGTTCTGGAGGCCCGTCTCCACGCCGATGCGGTTCAGAATCTTGACGGCGACGGTGTTCACGGAGCGGCGCAGGGCCTCGGTGAACGTCGTCAGCCCGTAGTAGGTGTTGGTGTAGTCCTTGGGTGTGTAAAGGTTGGGCGCCTTGCCGTACGTCTTCAGGGAATCGTCGACCGTCGTGCCGGCCGTCATGCCGGCCAGCAGGGCCGGGATGTAGTCGACCAGGGGCTTGATGGATGAGCCGGGCTGGCGCTCGGCGGCCAGGGCGCGGTCGAAGGCCATCATCGTCGTGTGCTGGCGGCCCCCGATGAGGGCCACCACGTCGCCCGTGCTCTGCTGGATGACCGCCACGGCCGTCTGCATCGGGTTCGGGATGTTGAGCGCGAACGCCGGGCCGTCGTTGGTCATCTTGTTCACCGCGGCCTGGGCAGCGGCATAGATGGTGGGGTTCAGGGTCGTGTAGATCTTGAGGCCGCCATCCATGACCTCCTGCGGGGTCATGTGGTCGACCGTCTCAAGCTGCGAGATCACCGCGTCGACAAACCACGGGTCGGGGTAGGTCAGCTTCGCCACCGAGGCCTTCTGCTTGACGATGCCCAGGGGAGACGCCTCGGCCGCCTTGGCCTGCGCGGCGGTGATGTAGCCCTGCTGCGCCATGAGGGCGAGGACTGTGTTGCGGCGGGCGAGGGCCGCCTGCGGGTGGACGACGGGGTCGTAGGCGGAAGGCGCCGGCGCAAGTCCGGCCAGCAGCGCCGCCTCCGGCAGGGTCACCTTGCCGACGGGCACGCCGAAGTAGGTCTCCGACGCCGCGTCCACGCCGTTGGCGCCCTGGCCGAGGTAGATCCAGTTCAGGTACTTGTCGAGGATCTCAGGCTTCGTGTAGCGCTGGGCGAGCTCGATGCCCAGCCAGGCCTCCTGGATCTTGCGCGTCAGGGTGTCGACGGATGTCAGGTAGAGGTTCTTGGCCAGCTGCTCGGTGATGGTGCTGCCGCCCTGCAGGGGGTGGCCGGTGAGGTCCGCCACGGCGGCGCGCAGGATCCCGCGGATGTCGAGGCCGTCGTTCTGATAGAACCGCCGGTCCTCGCTGGCCACGAAGGCGTGCTGCACCGACAGCGGGATCTGCCCGATCGGCACGACCTGGCGGTTGATCGTGCCAGGGACCGGCGTCACGACCTTGCCGTTGATGTCGTAGATCAGCGAGCTCTGACCGAGCTTGTTGAGAGGGTCGGTCACCGGTGGAACGGTGGCCAGGGCCCTGATGGTGAGTTGCGCCACGAAGGCGCCGCCGCCGACGATGATCAGGCCGGCCACGACGGCGACGACGCGCCAGGGCCGCAGGCGGCGCTTGCGGTGCGGTCGGTGCGGCCCACCCGGCCGGTCTGCAGCCAATCAGCATCCCCCAGCGAAGCCGACTCGCGGCGCACGCGGATCAGGGACCAGGGGGCAGAAGCCTGGGATCACGGATCCGGGCCGCGTGCACGCGGGTTCCACGTCGAAATGCGTACCACGGCCGTCGACGGGATGCGAAACGCCATCGGCCCACGCACACCCGCGCGAGGGCGCGGAAGCGGCAGCCAGTTCGCCACCGAGGCGCCACGCCGCCTGGCCAGGCCCCAATGCCGCCATTCTCGCACGGCCGCGACCCTCCGGGAGCCACGCGACTGCGCGTGTTTGGTGTATTCGCCACGCGGCAGGCGATCACCTGTGCGCATGCGGCCGGTGTGTGGCGTGGCCAGCCCGCTGCGGGCCGGGGCCTCGGCAAAGGCCCGGCCGCTCGGCGGGCGGCGCACCCGGCAGCGACCACGGCAGTTGGCC
>JAJYVM010000069.1 GCA_021792015.1 Bacillota bacterium
TGAAGGGCCCCGCCTCGAGGCAATCGCCGACCTGGCCGGCGGGGCTGACCGTCATCCAGCCGGCGTCCGACCACCAGGACAGGCTGGCGCCGGAGGCGGCGTCGCAGCTTTGCAGCGCGACCGACGCGAAGGTTGCGCCGGCGCTCACACCCGCGGTGAAGTACAGGTTGGCGCCAGGCAGGGCCGATGCGCCCGCCGGCGCGGTGCTGCCGTACTCGACCAAGGCCACGGCGCCCGAACCGCCCGAACCGGCGGCGGCCACGGCCGCCACATCCGGCGCCGGCGTCCCGGCGCCGCCCACGACCACGCCGCCGTCGCCGCCGTCGCCGCCAAGCGAGAATGCGGTGCTGGCGCCTGCCGGAACCGCGGCCGCCACGACAAGGACGCTCGTTGCGGACACCCCGAGGCTGGGCGCGGCCACCTGCAGCAGGACGGGGCCGGGGACGGACGGCGGTGCCAACGTGAATGCATACGCCCCGTCGGCACCGGTCAGGGCCGCGGCCGCGACCGGTGTGCCCGCCGACGCGGACAGATCGACGGTGACGTGGCCCGCCGGCGTGCCGTCGCCGCGATAGACGGATCCGCTGACGGTGACCGAGCCGCCGGCCGCGGCAACCGCCTGCGCGAGGTCGAGCGATGCGGCGGGCGCGGGCCCGGAGGTCACGGCGAACGTCGTGGAGCCGACGGCGGTTCCGGAGGTCGCCGTGATGGACGCCAGTCCCGACGCCGTGGGCGGCGCGTCGAAGACGCTGCTGAACTGGCCGTACACATTGGTGGTCACGGTTGCGGGACGGACGGCGCCTGCGGAGGCCGACAGCTCGATGGTGGCGTTCGGAATCGGATCGTCCGCCGAATCGCGCAGGACGCCGGTGACCCCAAACGCCGCGCCCGCGACCGCATCGGGCACCGCCGGCGCGATGTCGAGAAGGGGTTGACCGTACACGGCCGCCGCCACCGCCGGCTGGGACTGGCCGTGGACGGCGTTCGTCACGATCGGCTGGGACGGGCCGGAGACGGCCCCAGCCGCGATCGGCTGGGGTGCCGCCGCCGCCTGGGCGTCCGTGCTGTCGAGAATTGACAGAAGAAGGGTGACCAGCGCAAGCACCTGGACCCACGCGACGGCCCGGCGGAAGGACATGCCCGGCACCCCTTGCGCTGCCATTGTCCGCCGCCCCCGTGAAGGCCGCGTGAAGGAGCGCTGGCAGCCGGACCGCTCGCTGGAATGGCGCCGGGATGCTGCCTGCGCGCCAATAAGTCGCCAGCATTGGTTGGGCCGGTGTCCGCTGACAGGCGCTCACGACGCGACCGCAGATCTGACAGGCGAGGTGACGGCTGGTACGGTCACGGTGCGCCGAAGCCGGCCGGCAAAGGACGCCGGCGGCGCGGGGGAACCACGGGCGGGGGTGAATCCGGCCAAGGCGCCGGTCGGACGGGCGACTCCTTACGCCCGAACCCGCGGCCAGGGATGGCGACGTCCGCGCTCGGATGCGCGATACCCCGCCGGCGTGTCAAAGAGGAGGAATCCGGGTGCGCAAGTTGATCGCCAGTCTGACCGTGGCCGCGAGCCTCGCAGCGACCTTCGCGATCTCCGGCGTCAGCATGGCCGCGTCGGGGTCCCCCGTGCAGAATACCTGCGGCAAGTACATCGCCTCCGGGACGAAGAGCGGCCGCGTCGTCAACCTGACCGCCACCGCGTACGCGCCGACGGCCAAGGACAACTATCCGTACGGCCCGGTCGACTACTACGGCCGGCCCCTGGCGGCGGGCGACGTCGCCGTCGATCCCCGCGTGATCCCGCTCGGCACCTGCCTCTGGGTGACCGGCTACAAGAGCGCGAACCTGCCGGTCGGCGGCTTCTACGCCCTGGCCGACGACACGGGCGGGGCCATCAAGGGCGCCCGCATCGACATCTTCATCAACCGGTCCGAGTCCCAGGTCAACGCGTTCGGCATCCAGCACGTCCGGGTCACGATCCTCGGCAAGTAGGACAGAGGGCCAGGATCCGCGGGCAGGGCGGCCGACCGGCCGCCCTGCCATGCACCCCACCCCGCCACGAGCCCCCTTCGCCACCGAGCCGGCGCCACCGCCGCCACGCCCCGCGCCGCCCGTCCGCACGGCCCCAGCGCCCTCTGCGACCGCCGTCAGATGCCCGGGCGGGCGCCGGCGTCGACAGGCCGGCTGCGGCAGCGCCCCCGCGCCTCCTGCGGTCCGGTGCCCACGGCCCGCCTCCGCGGCACGTCCCCCGTGGCCCGCCTCCGCGGCACGGCCCCCGCGGCCCGCCTCCGCGGCACGGCCCCCGCGGCACGGCCCCCGTGGCACGGCCCCCGTGGCACGGCCCAGGGCCTTGTGCCTGTGGCCCGATGCCCCCGGCCCGGTGGCCCCCGGCCCGCCCGCCTCGTGCCACGGCCCGGCGCCGATGTATGATCCAGGGGACCGGACGCGACGGCCCGTACTCGATGAGGGCGGTGGGTGAACGCATGCCATCGGTGTCCCTGGTGTCGCTCGGCTGCGCCAAGAACCAGATCGACAGCGAGATCATGCTTGGCCTGCTGGCACAGGCCGGCTTCCGGATCCTGCCCCAGGCCACCGGGGCGGACCTCGTGATCGTGAACACCTGCGGCTTCATCGATGAGGCCAAGCGCGAGTCGATTGGCGCGATCCTGGATGCGTCCGAGGGACGGCCCGCCGGCCGCGTGATCGTCACCGGCTGCCTCGCGCAGCGCTACCCCGAGGCCCTGATGCGCGACATGCCGGAGATCGCCGCCGTGGTGGGCACGGGGGACTTCGAGCGCATTGTCGAGGTCGCCAGGGAAGCCCTGGCCGGCCGCCGCACGGTCGCCGTGGGCCACGCCGCGGCACGGTACGATCGCCTGTACCCGCGGCGGCGCCTGCAATCCGGCCCGTCGGCCTTCCTCAAGATCGCCGAGGGCTGCGATCACACGTGCCGCTTCTGCGCCATTCCCCTGTTCCGGGGCCGCTTCCGCAGCCGCCCGCTGCCGCTTCTCGTCGAGGAGGCGACGCAATTGGCGGCCGAGGGCGTGCGCGAACTGGTGCTGGTTTCGCAGGACACGATCAGCTACGGGCGGGACATCGAGGGCCGGCCGCTGCTCGCCGAGCTCCTCGAGGCCCTGGCGGCGGTGCCGGGGGTGCACTGGGTCCGGCCGCTCTACCTCTATCCCTACCTTCTGAGCGATGCGCTGCTGGACCGCTGGGCCGCCGTCCCCTACTTCGACATCCCGCTGCAGCACGGCTCGGATGCCATCCTCGCCGCCATGGCCCGCCCCGACCGGCGAGCCGGCATCGAGCGCCTGGTTGCCAACATCCGCCGGCGCTTCCCGGAGGCCGCCATCCGCAGCAGCTTCATCGTCGGCTACCCCGGGGAGACCGAGGCCCACTTCCGCGAGCTGCTTGACCTGCTGGACGCATGCACCTTCGACCACGCCGGGTTCTTCGCGTATTCGGCGGAGGACGGCACCCCGGCCGCGGCGCTGCCGGACCAGGTCGGCGAAGCCGTGCGCGAGGAGCGCTACCATGCCGCCATGGACCATCAGGCCCGCATCGCCGCCCGCCGCAACGCGGCCCGGCTCGGCCAGCGCCTGGAAGTCCTGGTCGAGGGGCCGGTGGCAGGGGACGACCGCTTCGTGGAAGGCCGCTGGCACGGCCAGGCGCCGGAGGTGGACGGGCAGGTGATCCTGCCGGCGGCGGGGGTCCCGGTGGGTGCGTTCACGCTGGCGGAGGTCGAAGGCGCCGAGGACTTTGACCTGTTGGCCCGGCCGGCGGGCGCGGACACCGCGCGGGAGGGCGCTGCGCAAGCGCCCCGCCGGCGCGCACGGGCCCGGCCGCGGCCGCAACCTCTGTAATCGCCCGCGGGGCGCAGGACCCGGACCGTCATCGGCGCGAATTGACCCCGGGCGAGGGGGCTTTGCGCCATGGGCGGCGTCTCGGTGCCTC
Source organism: Bacillota bacterium (assembly GCA_021792015.1). Taxonomy (GTDB): domain Bacteria; phylum Bacillota; class Sulfobacillia; order RBS10-35; family JAJYVM01; genus JAJYVM01. The sequence continues at coordinate 3,952 of JAJYVM010000069.1, forward strand.
AGGCGGACCTGCGGCGGGCGGTGGGGACGATCCGCGACCTTGCCGGCCGCTTTCCCGGCCGGCTGTCGGGCACCCCCGCCCAGCGCGACGCCGCCGCCTGGTTCCTCGACGCCTTCCGCGCGGCCGGTCTGGATGCGCACCTCGAGGCATTCCGCTCCCTCAACAGCACCGTCGTCCCCGGCCGGCTCGAGGTCGTTGGCGGCGCGGGCGAGGGCATGCTCGCGCAGACGCTAGGCTTCGCGCGGGCGACGCCGCCCGGCGGCCTGGTCCTGGAGCTCGTCGATGCGGCCGGAGGCGGCGCGGACGACTACCCGCCCGGCGCGGCCGGCCGGGCTACCCTGGTCAGCGGCTACGAAGGTCCCGCCACCCCGGAGAAGGCCCGCGCGGCCGTGCGCCGCGGCGCCGCGGCGCTTGTGTACATCTCCCCCCGCGCCCGGAGCGAGGAGCTCGCGTACCGAGCGGTGAAGAGCGTCTGGGGCGTGCCCGCCCCCGCCGAGCTGGCCGAAATGCCGCGGATCCCGGCCCTCGCCGTCTCGTACGAGCAGGGTCAGCGCCTGCGGCGGCTCCTGGGGGAGGGGCGGCCGGTGACCGTGCGCCTGGCAGCCGAGCAGCCGGAGCCCACGTGGGACGACATGGCGAACGTCGTCGCCACGCTCGAGCCGGCTGGCGGCGGCCCGGCCGAGGAATACGTCCTCGTGCACGCGCACCTGGACTCCTGGGACCCCGGCCTCACGGACAACCTGACGGGCAACGTCCTCGCCCTGGAGCTGGCGCGCGCGTTCCGGCCGGCCCTGACGCCCGGGCGGCGAGGCCTGATCTTCTGCCTGTGGGACGGCCACGAAATCGCCGAGGCCGCGGGCTCGGCCTCCTACGTCGAGCGGCACTGGGACTTCCTGCGCGACCGGGTCGTCTGCCAGGTCAACATCGACTCGCCCGGCCTGGCGGACGCAAGGCGTGTGCTGGCGCGGCAGACCCCGGAGATGCTCCGCTTCCAGCAGGAGATCCATGCGGCCCTTGGCGTCGACGACGCCGTATACGAGTCGCTGGACCGCTCGGCCGACCAGTCGTTCTTCGGCGCGGGGCTGCCAGGCTGCTACGTGTTCGGGACCGGGCCGGCCGCCCCGGCGCCGGACGAGCTGCCCGTGCTCTGGTACACGCACACGCGCGCCGACAACATGGAGCGGTTCGGCGAGGCCCACCTTGCGCAGTTCGCGGCCATCTACGCCGCCTACCTCGACCGGCTGACGGCGACCGCGCGGCTGCCCTTCGACTTCGCCCCGTACGTGGAGCGCATCGAGGCTGCGCTGGGGCGTTGGGGGGGCGCCGACCTCGACCTGGAGCCGCTGCGGGTTGACCTGGGCGCGATCCGGCGCGGCATCGGGCTGCTGGAGGGGACCGCCGACACCACCTTCAACGCCCGTGGGCGCGCCCTGGCCCGCCTGCTTGTGGCGAGCCTTCTCACCACCGTGAGCCCGTACCGCCAGGACCGCTACGGTGCAACCGAGTTCACGGCCGCCTCCTTCCCGGCCACCGCGGGCATCGATGCCTTCGCTCGCGGCGATGGCGCGGACCCGCGGGAGGCCCAGCTGGCCGCGGCCCTGCGAGAGCGGAACCGGCTTGCGGATACGCTGCGCCGGGCTCGCGCGCTGCTGACGGACGCGACGATCTGAGGCGCGCCCCCCCTCGGGCGGGCTGCCCGGTCCCACACCCCCGCGGGCGTGCTGCGTCATGCCGAGCGAGCCGCCGCGATGGCCCGTGCCCGCGCCGGCGCGCGGCCCGTTGCACGACAGGCAATCGGCCGGGCACCCCGCCCGCCACAGCCCGCATACGGTGGCGCCATGGCTGCGCACGTGAGCCTCGTCATCCCGGCCCGCAATGAGGGGCCTCTGCTGCCCGCGACCGTCGCCAGCATCGCGCGGGCGCGCACGGACCTACCATACGACGTTGTCGTGGTCGACGATGGGTCGGCTCCGGCGGCATGGCAGCCGCCCCGGCCCCACCCAGGGCTGGCGCTCACCGTCGTGCGCACGGCGGGGGAGGGTGCCGCCGGAGCCCGCAACCGGGGTGCCTCCCGCACGCAGGGCGAGTGGGTCTGCTTCTGCGACGCCCACGTGGGCGTCGCGGACGGATGGCTGGACGGCATGGTCGAGGCCCTGCGGCAGACGGGCGCCGCGGCCGTCGCGCCCGCGCTGGCCAGGGCCGGCGACCCGGCCGCCCGTGGGTACGGCTACACGTGGACGGCGCGGGGGGAGGCGCGCTGGCTGCCCCGCCCGCCCGGGGGTCCGGCGCCCGTCCCGTTCCTGCCGGGCGGCTGCACCCTGATGCACCGGTCGGCCTTCGCCGCCGTCGGCGGCTATGACGCCGGCCTCGTGCCGTGGGGCCATGAGGATACCGAGATCAGCCTCGCCCTCTGGCTGACGGGCCACGACGCGGTGGTGGCGCCCGAAGTGGTCGTGGAGCACCGCTTCCGCACCCGCCATCCGTACCTGGTGCGGCAGGACCAGGTCGACAGTAACCTCGCGCGTGTCGGCTGGATCCACTTCTCGCCCACGCGCGCGGCCCGCTTCGCGCGTGCGGCCGGCGTGTCCGCGCAGCTCGCCGCGGTCGCCGCCAGCCCCACGGCCCAGCGGCGTCGCGCCCGCCTGCTGGCTGCGCGCCGCCGCACCGACGACTGGTTTTGCGAGACGTTCGGCCTGCGCCACTGGGACTGAGCCGGAGGGCCGCGCTGCTTGCCGCGGAGCGCGCGGTCACAGCCATGTGCACGTAGAGGTCAGCGCCGCCCCGGCGGCGGCGAGGATCGTGGCGACGGCGCTCAAGCCCGCCAGGCGCAGCGCGTTGCCGCGACGCGCCAGCGGGATGGTCGCGAACACCGCGAATGAACAGGGCGGTCGGGAACATGAGGCGAATCGGCGCGATGGCCGTGATTCCCAGGACTCCCGCGGTTCCGCGCGCACAGGGCAGCGGCGCATGCCGGCCGCACGGCGCCGTCGCGCACGCCGGCCCCAGCCCCAGCATCCGTTCCCGGCCCCGCGCCTTGCGCGGCCGGCCCACGCGTGCCGCCTGCGCCGCCGGGCGCGGCCCCGAAGCCGCCACCGGCCCGGCGCATCGCAATCGCGCGAACCCGGCCGGCGGCTGCGTTGCGCGCACAACACATGCGGACGGGCGGCGCCCCGCTGGCGCCAGCGCCGCCCGCCCTGCCACGGTCCCGACGGTCCCAACGGCCGCCACGACCCCCTTCGCCGCCACGACCCTGATAGCCCGAGGCCTGCCACGGCTGCATCGCCGCCACCACGGCCGCCCGGCAGGATTTGCGGCCACACGAACGAACTTTACATGGACGGCCTTCTGGCACGCCCAGACCGCGCCCCGGTGCGGAGCGGGCGCTTTTTACCACAGGGCGGTCTTGCTATGCGCCTTATAATGACTTCAATCAGGGCGGCGATCGGAGCCGACCGGCCGAACGAACCGAGTCGACCAACGCGACCGAGTCCACCAAATCGACCGAACCGATCGAATCGACCAAACCGACCGAGCCGACCGGCAAGCGGACCTCAGGCCGCACGTTCCGATTCACCGGGGGCGCCCGGAGCGAAAGCGGGGTAGGACATGCGCGCGTACGGCGTACGGATTCCCGTCGTCCTGATGGCCATGGCCGGCGCCCTGCTGCTCCTGTTTGGCGCCCAATTCGTGTATAACCGCCAGGCCGTGGACCAGCCGCTGGTCTCGATCTACCACAACGTGCCCGCCGTGAAGCACGTCTCGCTGCAGAACACACCGTCCGGCCTCCAGGTCGACGTCCGCCTCGGCCTTGTGCCCAACCTGCGCGAGACGTACATGGCGCTGGAGAATCAGGTGAACGCCGTATTGGGTGGAGCGCACTTCCAGATCAACCTGACCGACGCCCGCACGCCGGCGCTGCTGAACGACTTCTATAAGATGAACGGCGCGCTCGAGCAGGGCATCGCCACCGGCCAGTTCGTGGCGATGGAGCAGCAGGTCCAGGCCATGGGCGCGAAGGACGGCCTCAGCCAGGCCAGCGCCATCGTCGACAACCACTACGTCTACGTCGAGCTGGTCCAGGGCAAGCACTATCTCTACGAGCTCCTGCCCCGCCAGCCCCTGACCGCCGCGACGACAGCGGGTGGCGCCTGATGCGGCGCGGCGAGGCCTCCGAGCGGCTGGCGCTCCTTCGTGACCTCGGCATCGGCGCCGGCATCGGCGTCTCGATCTTCCTGCTCACGCGCGGCGTCAACGTGCTGCCCCTGCTGCTGATGGCCGGCCTCGCGTATATCCTGGTCCGGGCCATGGGCGGCCTGCCGGGGATGCGCCCGCGCTTCGCCAACGTCGTGAGCAGCCGCGCCGTCCCGCCGACCATCACCTTCGACGACGTCGGCGGCCAGGGCGCCGCCAAGCAGGAACTGCTGGAGGCGCTGGACTTCCTCGGCCAGGCCGAGCGCATCCGGCGCATGGGCATCCGCCCCCTGCGCGGGCTGCTGCTGACGGGCCCGCCCGGCACCGGCAAGACCCTGCTGGCCAAGGCCGCGGCCAATTACACGGGTTCGGTCTTCATCGCCGCCAGCGGCTCGGAGTTCATCGAGGTCTACGCGGGCGTCGGCGCCCAGCGTGTGCGTGAGCTGTTCAAACGCGCCCGCGACGAGGGCCGCCAGCATAACAGCAGCGCCATCGTGTTCATCGACGAGATCGAGGTGCTGGGCGGCAAGCGCGGCCGGCACACCTCGCACCTGGAGTACGACCAGACGCTGAACCAGCTGCTGGTCGAGATGGACGGCATCCACGGCGACGACCCCGTGCGCGTGCTGATCGTCGGCGCCACCAACCGCGCCGACCTCTTGGACGACGCCCTGCTGCGGCCCGGCCGCTTCGACCGCATCGTGAAGGTCGACCTGCCCGACCGCGACGGCCGGCGCCAGATCCTGGCCCTGCACACCCGCGACAAGCCCGTGGCGCCCGACCTCGACCTCGACCGCATCGCCCGCGAGACGTTCGGCTTCTCGGGCGCGCACCTGGAGAGCCTGGCCAACGAGGCCGCGATCCTGGCCATGCGCGAGGGCCTGGAGGAGATCCCCGAGCGCTGCTTCATCGAGGCCATCGACAAGGTGATCATGGGGGAAAAGCTCGACCGCCGGCCGACCGACGAGGAGCGGCGCCGCATCGCCGTGCACGAGGCCGGCCACGCCCTGATCGGCGAGCTCCACCAGCCGGGGTCGGTTTCGCGCGTCGTGCTGGCCTCGCGCGGCCAGGCCCTGGGCTACGTGCGGCAGGCGCCGCAGGACGACCTCTACCTATACACACGCGAGCACCTGGAGCGCGACGTCGCCGGGCTCCTCGCCGGCTCGGTCGCCGAGGACATGGTCCTGGGCAGCCGCAGCACGGGCGCCAGCAACGACTTCGAGCGCGTCCTGCAGCTGGTGAACACCATGATCGCCTCGGGCATGTCGAGCCAGGGCGTCATCGACCCGCAGCACCTGCCGGAGGGCCTGGTGCACGAGCTGCAGACGGAGATCCTCCAGGCCCAGGAGGCCAAGGTGCGCGGGCAGCTGACGGAGCGCCGCACGGTCCTGGAGGAGATGGCACGGGTCCTCGTCGAGGCGGAGAGCCTGGAGGGCGATCAGCTGCGGGCCTGGCTGGCCGGGCGGGAGACCGCGGCAGCGAGTTAGTGGCGGCGCCCGCCTGCGCGGGCGCCGTTTTCATCCGCGGGCAGCGACGGTCTGGTGGGCGCTTCCCGTGCCGGACCGCACCATGGCAGCGACTGGGTGGCGCCGACCGCCTGCGCGGTCGCCGGTCTTGTCCGCGGACAGCGCCTGAACGGCTGGTGGGCGCTACCCGCGCCGAACCGCCCGGCACGGCGGCGGCGACTCAGTGGCGCCGACCGCCTGCGCGGTCGCCGCGTTCATTCGCGGGTAGGGACTGAACGTCCAGGCGGCGCCGTGCCCGCCACCCGAGCCACGCCAGCCCCCAGCCGCGCAGAGCAGGCCGAAGAGCGAGGTCACGACGATGGCCGGCACCAGGAGCTCGAGGTGGGCCAGCGTTTTCGGGTCAGTGTTCGCCGACCAGAGGTAGGAAGCCGACACGGCGAATGCGAAGGCCGCGCCAAGCTTCCAGCCCTCGCGGCGGTTGCCGGCGAGGAGGGGCGTAACCAGCGCCAGCACCCCCAGGGGAGGCGGTCAGGGCGCCGGGGAGCAGCTTGGCGCTGGCCGCGCCCACCAGCAGCGCGGCGGCAAGCACGGCCGTCGTACGGAGTACCCTTACCGCTAACACACTGTGGTCCCGTGATTTGTGACGGCGCTCAGGGGCGCCGGCCCAGCTCCTCCGGGGTGTTGACGTTGCGCAGCGAGCCGAGACCGGGGTCGACGGCCGCCAGCTCCTCCGCCGTGACCGCCCGCACCCGCACGTCCCCGTAAAAGCACGTCATCTTGCGCTCGCCCGCGGCGAGCCGCGCCTCGATGGCTGGCAGGCACGTCTTCGCATACGCGGCGTGCAGGGGCTCCCACCCGCCCGGGGGGACGTGCGGCACCGCGGCATCGTAACCATCCGCCAGCCGGCCCAGAGCGCTGAGCGCCTCCGGGCGCAGCCCCGGCATGTCACAGGCCACGACCAGCGCCACCGGAGCGGCCGCCGCGGCCAGGCCTGCCGCAAGCGCTTGGAGCGGTCCCTCGCCGGGCGCCGCATCCGCCACCGGGGTCAGGCCCAGGGCGGCGATGCGGACCGCATCGCCGCCGACAACCAGCACCTCGGTGCAGCCCGCGGCCCGCAGGGCGGCGGCGGCCCGAGCCACCAGCGGCTGCCCGTCCCACTCGATCCAGGCCTTGTCGCGGCCCATGCGGCGGCTCTGCCCGCCGGCCAGCACGATGCCTGTCACGTCAGATCCAGCCGCATCAGCCAGCGCGGCAGCCTGGCGCTGCGTGCGGCCGTGTCCGCCACGCGGCGGAAGCCGGCCCGCTCGAACATCGGCGTCGTTCCGACATAGGCGAAGGTGGTGTCGATGCGGCGGCCGCCCGGATCCACCGGATAGGCCTCCAGGGCGGGGGCACCCTCGGCGCGGGCGTGCGCGATCACGCCGAAGGCACGGATGCCGGAGGCCGCCCGTGGAAGGGCTGGCCCGGCCGCCACGCCGCGCCTGCGAAAGCCCGGACGCACCAGAAAGCAGACGATTGACCACACCGCCACATCGTCCACAGCAGGTAGGGTGCGCGAGCGAACAAGGCGCTCCATGCGGGCGCGCGGTCCGAATCCGCACCAGCCGACGGGCCGGCTGTCGACGTAGGCGAGCATGCCGGGGGGAGGGGTCGCGGCCGTCTGCTCGCGGAGGGCCAGCTGATGCTTCGCGACCCGCATCTCGATCTGGCCGCGCCCGACCCGGCCGTAACTGGAGGCGGCTTTGCGCCAGTACTGGCACCAGCAGCTCGTGCCGCCGAGGATGGCGGCGACGTCCGCCCACCGCGCGTCGGTCGCCGGCGCAACGGTCACGCGATCAGGGCACCTTCGTGCTGCAGCAGCCAGCGCTTGACCGCCAGGCCGCCGCCGAAGCCCGTGAGGCTGCCGCCGGTCCCGACGACCCGGTGGCAGGGCACCACGATCGCCACGGGGTTGGCGCCGCATGCCGCCCCGGCCGCGCGCGAGGCGCCGACCCTGCGCCCGGCCGCGAGCGCCATGTCGGCGTAGGTGCGGGTCTGCCCATAGGGGATGGCGCGCAGGGCGTTCCACACGGCCAGCTGAAAGGCGGTGCCCCGCAGGATCACGGGCACGCGGAAGGCCCGCAGGCGCCCCGCGAAGTAGGCCTCGATCTGGTCGACGGCCTCGGCGCAGGGCCCGGCCTCCCAGGCGTGCTCGGGGAAGCGCTGGCGCAGGCTGGCAACGCGATGGTCCAGGGCGGAGGTGGCCAGGAAGTCCACGGCGCAGAGGCCGTCCGGCGCCATGGCCAGCAGCAGGGGCCCGACGGGGGAGTCCATCACATGGTAGCGGGCAGGGTTCATGTCTGCGGCCGCCATCCGGGATCCAGCCGCAGCCGGCCCGCCTCCGGATTCACCCACGAGCGCGGCTCCCGGCCCCCAAGGACCCGCGCCACCTCCTCGACGGCCAGCCGGCGCATGTCGGCGGCGCTCTCCACGGTGTAGTAGGCGCTGTGGGGCGTGGGCAGGAAGTTCGGCTCCTTGAGCAGGGGGTGGTCGACGGGCACCGGCTCGACGTCGTGGACATCGAGGGCGGCTGCCGCCAGCTTGCCCGAGCGCAGCGCGGCGAGCAGGGCGTCGGGGTCGACGATCGGCCCGCGGGCCGTGTTGACCAGGATGGCGCCCGGCCGCATGGCGGCCAGCGCCGCCGCGTTGATCATGCGCCGCGTCTCGCTCGTGAGGGGGGTG
>JAJYVM010000070.1 GCA_021792015.1 Bacillota bacterium
ACGCGCCCGCCGCCCGCATGAACTCGTCGCGGTTGGCCATCGGATCGGTGCCAGGGGCCTGCGCGGCGCCCTGCTCGGTGATCCGGACGGTGACCAGCCAGGGTCCGGGCCGCCGCTGGGTATCGGCCAGGACGCGCGAAAGCGCGTCCAAATCCGAGACGTCCGCGACTTCGGCGATACCGGCGCCCCGTGCGATGGCCGCCAGGTCGGCCCGTCCGGCCGTGGCGATGCGCTGGCCGCCCGTCTCCTGCCAGCGCCCGTTCACCAGGACGATGTGCAGCAGGTTGGCCGGGGCCTCCGCCGCCACCGTGGCCAGCTGGCCCAGGTTCATCAGCAGCGAGCCGTCGCCGTCCACCACGATCACGCGGCGGTCGGGCCGCGCCATGGCCAGGCCCAGGCCCACGGAGCCGGTCAGGCCCATGGCGCCCCGCATGTACAGGTTGCCGGGGCGGTGACCGTGCGTATAGAGGTCGTAGGCGTTGCTGCCCAGGTTGGCGATGATCAGGGAATCGCCGGCCTGGGCCGCGACCGCCCGCATCACATCCGCGCGATCCATGGCTAAAACCCCCCGCCCTTTCCGCCGGTCATGACCGATGCGAGCAGCAGGCCCACCGGGCGGCCCGTGCCGAACGCCTGGCGCGCGGCGCCGCGGGTGATGGCGCCCACGGCCTCCGGCCGGTCCAGGTCGTAGCGCGGGATGCCGAAGCTGTCCAGGACCTCGGGCAGGGCACGGCCCATCGGCACCTGCGCCTTGTTGGTCTCGCCCAGCGTGCCGCGCATGCTGATCAGCATGGGGAAGCCGACCTGGTAGGGGATGGCGAGCGAGGCCAGGCCGTTCAGGGTGTTGCCGAAGCCGCTGGACTGCATGAGCAGCGCGCCGCGGACGCCCCCGAGGAAGGCGCCGGCGAGGATGCCCACGCCCTCCTCCTCGCGGGTGAGGGGCACGAGCCGGAACTGCTGCGGGTCGGCGGCGATGCGGTCCAGCACCGGCACCAGCACCTTGTCGGCCACGTAGACGACCAGGCGCACCTGCTGGCTCCTGAAGGCTTCCACGACATCGTCGGCCCAGGCCAAGGGGAGGACCTCCCGTCTGAAGTGCCGTCTGCCGGTGGGTTCGGCGGGGGAGGCGTGGCGACCTTTACGTGGTCGGCAGTGGAGGGCGCGACGCCTGCATGGGGTCAGTCACCAAGCGACCCGCGCGTGCGCGCCAGCATGCCCCGCAGGATGGCGTGCTGGTCCAGATCGGCGCGGCTCGCCTCGCCCAGGCCGGCTGCAGCGGCGAGGGCGATGTCTCTGGCGCGGGGGTCGCCGGCGTGCTCAAGCAGCCACGCCTGGCGCCGCAGCCGCATCCGCAAGCGGGTGACGTCGGCCGGCCGCAGCGCCGCCGACAGGAGTTCGAGCGGACTCCCCGCCAGGTGCGGCAGCGTCCGCCGCACGCGTGCGCGATCAAGCGACCAGGAGACGAAGAACGGGTGGTCCAGGAGCTCATCGCCCAGGTCACGCAGCCGCTGGCGCCTGCGGTAGGACGCATCGTCCAGGGCCAGGTGCTCCTCCCAGGGGCCGGCCGTCGATGACGGATCGGCGGCGGCGGCCGGGGAGACGAGCGGCGCCCACACCTCCATGACGGGAGACCACGCGCGCTTACTGGCCGCGGCGGCGGCGACCATGGCGCGCACGCAGGCGGCCGCCACGGCCTCGGCGTCGTCGCGCACCCGCACGATCGGCACACCACCGGCGGCCATGGCCTCAACGGCCGCCGCTGTGTCGACGGTCGGCCGCAGGGTGTTCCCGTAGGCGTCGCGGGGACCCCACGTGTCACGCCAGACGAAATGGCAGAACACGGGCGCGTGATCTGGCTGTCCGCGGACGACGAAGACCGCCTGCGCGCCGTCGCCATCGACGTTGGTGAGCCACAGCTCGCGAATGGGCAGGGCGGGCTCCCACTCCCACCGCGCACGGCCGTCGGGGGGAACGGCTCCGGTCATCCGCAGCCGCGCCACGGCAGCCTCCGCCTCGCGGCGCGCGGCGGGATCGGCAGCGGTGCTGGCAAGTCGCGCGATGCTGCCCACCGCCAGGCCGTCGCGGTTGTCGACCGCAGCCCGGAGCAGGGCAGGCTGCAGGATCGGGTCCGGGATGTGAAGCATTGCCCTCGCAAGCCAGAGCCAGGCATCCGTGTGGCCTGCGGCGTCGAGAAGCGGGACCAGCAGCCGGCTCCGCTCGTCGGCCGCCACGGCCATGAGGTAGCCGACGACCTCCCGCAGGTCCTCGACCGCGGGCACCGACCGATCCGCCTCGACGACCAGCTCCGCCATGGCGCGTGCGGGATCGGCCAGCGTCTGGAGGAACCCCGCCCGTGCCGTGTCTTCGCGACGAGCCGGCCAGGGCAGGCGCTTGCGCGCGCGCAGCCGCACCCCGCCAGGCGCCGCCGGGCTCTCGGCCACCCGCCGGTAGTATCGCTCCTGCCCCGGACCCACGAACCCGCCGATCAGGTCCATGATCATCTCGGGCAGACGCGCTTGCCCGCTCACCAGGCGGTCCGTCGCCGCGTCGGCAACGAGTGCGTGGTGCCGCCAGAGGACGGCCGTGATCGCCTCGATGTCCTGGGGGCGATTCGCGTCCATGGCATGTTCGAGGTCCTGCAGGGCGCGCTCCACTTGCCGGCGCCCGGCCGCATCCGCTCTTGCTGGCATATCCTGGCCCCCTGTGCCCATGCTGCAGCGTAAGGCGATGCCATGCCCGTGACAACCCCGGCCCAAACCCGGCCGAAACCCGGCCGAAACCCGCCTCGAGACGGCTGTTCCCCCTGCCCCGCCCATGCGATCGCCGCATCGTGGGTGGCCACCAGCCCACCGCCCGGGGAGCGCCGCCTGAAGGATCGGCGTGTATGCCATCATGCAGCATACTATCTGTTATCATTGTAGCAGAGGTGGTCGCTTGGTTCGCACGCAAGTGCAGCTCACGGACGAACAGGCCAAGGCGCTGCACGAGCTTGCCGCGCGCCGCGGGGTGTCGTTGGCTGAGCTCATCCGCGAGGGGGCCGAGCGTGTGCTTGCGGAAGCCGGCCGTCGCGACCGGCGGGAGGCTGCCCGCGCGTTGCTGGGCCGGTACCACATCGGGCCGGACGACGCAGCGCGGCATCACGACCGGTACCTTTACGGCGAGACGTCTGGGCGCTGATGGCCATCTTCGTGGACACGTCGGCCCTGTACGCTGCCCTGAGCGCAGACGATGAGTGCCACGCAGACGCACGGGCGCAATGGGACGCGGTCCTGGCGGCAGACGAGCCCCTGGTGACGACGAGCTACGTCTTGGCGGAAACGTGCGCGCTGCTGGGCCGCCGCCTCGGCGTGCAGGCCGTGCGCGACTTCGACGCCGCTTTCGCGCCTGTGCTCGAGGTGCGCTGGGTCGACGCCGCGCTTCATGAGCGCGCAGTCGCGGCCTACCTGGCGGCCAACAGGCGGGACCTCAGCCTGGTGGACTGCGCCAGCTTCGAGGTGATGCGTGCGCGGGGCCTTGTCGTGGTCTTTGCCTTCGATACCCACTTCGCCGAGTGGGGCTTCCGCTGCCTGCCGGAGACCGCCTGACCCGGCGGGCCATCGCGGCCGTCCGCGCAGGCGACCCTGCCGCATGGCAGCGCCGTCGCCGATGCCCCGGCGGTCGCCCCCTACGCGCAGGTCAGCCCGCTCAGCGCCAGGCTGTGCAGCGCCGGCGCCTGGCCGCTGAACACGCCCGTCAGCCACCACAGGCGCCCGTCCGCGGCCGTCAGCGACGTCGACTGGGCGGCGGACGACAGGCCGTTCACGGTGCACCACGCCGTCCCGCCCGGCGGCAGCAGCGACCAGGTCGGGCTCGGTGGCTGGGATGCAGCCAAGAGCGCCCCGTCAGGCAGCATCACGAGGGCGTTGAAGCCGACCTGCCCCGGCGCCGGCGCGGGCGGGGCCACGTCCGTCCACGTGCGGCCGCCGTCGTGCGACACCTGCAACGGGTAGGCCGCGCGCCCGCTGAGCAGGGCCAGCTCGGTCGGCGACAGGGCGGCGACCTGGCCCGCGCCTTGGCAGAGGTCGATCTGTGTGGCCGGCGACCAGGCGCCACTGGCGCCCCGTGACTCGAGCGGCTGCGGAAAGCTCGTCATGCAGGCCGAGACCTGGGAGGGCGCGGGCCCCCACCGCACGCAGGGTCCGGTGGCGGGGCAGGCAAGCTGCCCCGCCGTCCACGTCCGCCCCCCGTCGGTGCTCACCTCCACGGTGGGTGCCCCGGTGCTCCGGAAGCCGGACCCGAACAGGGCGGCGACGCCGCCTCCCTGCGCCTGGAAGCCGCCGAAACCGCGGTCGCCGTTGCTTGGCTTGATGGCCGCCGGCTGCGGCACGACCTGCCACGTCTGGCCGCCGTCGCTGGTCACCATGCCCACCATGAAGTAGGGCGGGGCGCAGTGGCAGGGCGCGGTAACCAGTCCGAACGTGGCATAGACGCTCCCGGGGTGGGCGGGGTCGGCCAGGGCGCTGGCGCAGGCGGTTGCCCCCCGCTGCAGCGCGTAGCCCGCCCTGGCCGCGGCGGCCCCCACACCCGCCGCTGGCACCGTGGACCACGTCTTGCCGCCGTCGCGCGACACCCGCACGCCGCCCGGAACGCAGTAAGCCAGGGTGGCGCCGGCGGCCGTGATGCCGCCGGCGAACAGGTCCGCGCTCGGCTGGATGACGAGCGGGTGGATCGTGCCAAGCGAGGCCCACGTCGGCGCCGCGGAGACGGTGAGCGGCGTCGGGGCCAGCAGCAGCCGGTTGCCGACGACGTAGGCGCCCCTGGTCACCGGCTTGCCCACGCCGCCGTGGAAGAAGGCCTCGAGGGCCACGGTGTACCGGCCGGCGGCCAGGGCGGTCTGCCCCTTCCGCCCGTATACGGTGTCCGGCACGCGGAAACTGCCCTGGATGGTCCCGTCCAGGCGCTGGCTGACCTGGCCGACCAGCGGCGGGTTGCTGCCCTGATCGAAGACGAGGGTGTACCCCATGGGCTGGCCGATGATCTGGGTCAGGGGCGCCCATCCGCTCACCTGCACGGTCGTGCCGGGGATGGCCGCAGTCGGGCTGAGGGTGAGCGTGGCGCACGGCTGGCCGGGCCCGCACCGTCGCGACGCCGCGCCGGTCAGACGGAAGGAGGCTGCCGCCTGCGCCGGCTGCAGCGCGCACCCGCCCGCCGTCGGTGAGAGGCACTGCACGCCGACGCGGTAGGCGCCCGGCGCCAGCGGCTCCGGGCCGTCGGAGGTGAGCCACGCCGTCGTCGGCACCGTCAGGTGGGTGGCGAAGAAGCCGGCCCGGCCGGCCGACCAGGCGACCTGCCTGGACTCGGTGAGCCCGCCCGTGCAGCCGTCCCAGCAGATCGTGGCGTTGCGCTGCTCCTCGCTGGCGTGGGCCGCGTCGGGCCCGCCCGGCAGGTAGCCGGTGATGCAGATGACCGTACCCGGGCCGCCCGATGCGGGATTCAGGTGGATGGCGGCGGCCGCGGTGACCGGGCCCGCTGGCGGCGTGCACGTTGCAGCCCCGGCCCCCGTGGCGGCGGCGGTCCCGCTCGCCGAAGAGGTGGGCGCGGTGGTTGCTGTGGTGGCAGTCGCGGTGGTCACGGGCCCCGGCGCGGCGGGCGACAGCTGGTCGCCGCAGCCCGCCAGGGCCAGCATCAGCACGAAAATGGCGACGGCGCGAAATCGCAGACCGGGACGCCTCCCGTGAGGGCAGACGACCGCGGCGCCCGCCAGGTTCCCGTCAGCCGCCGATGTACGACATCTCGATCTTCTTGCGCTTGCGGCGGCCCGCGGTGTGGGAGGAGCGCACCTCGGAGTAGTGGTCGCCCCGGCCCTCCCAGACCTGGCGGATGAACGCCGTGATCTCCTCGTCGCTGCTGCCGGCCCGCATCCGCGCGCGCAGATCGTGCCCCTCCGTCGCGAAGAGGCAGGTGAAGAGCTTGCCGTCGGCCGACAGCCGCGCCCGGTTGCAGGCCTGGCAGAAGGGGATGGTCACCGACGCGATGACGCCGATCTCGCCCTGGCCGTCCAGGTAGCGGTAGCGGCTGGCCACCTCGCCCGGCCGGGCCGGCGGCACGGCTTCCAGCGGCCACTCCGCGTGGATGCGCCGCACGATCTCGCCCGCCGTGACGACGTCGTCCATCCGCCAGCCGTTGCTGTTGCCGACGTCCATGAACTCGATGAAGCGGATGACATAGCCGGTGCCGCGGAAGTGGCGCGCGAGGTCCAGCACCGCATGCTCGTTGACGCCGCGCTTGATGACCGCGTTGACCTTGATGGGCCCCATGCCCGCGGCCTTCGCCGCCTCGATCCCCTGCAGCACGCGCGCGACCGGCACGCCGGAGTCGTTCATGGCCATGAAGGTCGGGTCGTCCAGCGCATCCAGGCTGACGGTCACGCGCTTCAGGCCGGCCGCAGCCAGCTTGGCCGCGTGCACCGGCAGCAGCGACCCGTTGGTCGTCAGCGCCAGGTCGTGCAGGCCCTCAAGCGGCGCCAGCATGCCAACCAGCCGGTGCAGGTCGCGGCGCACGAGCGGCTCGCCGCCCGTCAACCGGATCTTGTCGACGCCCAGGCTGACAAAGATCCGCGTCAGGCGCGCGATCTCCTCGAACGTCAGGATCTGCTCATGCGGTAAAAACGCGAAGTCCGGCCCGAACACCTCGCGCGGCATGCAGTAGATGCAGCGGAAGTTGCAGCGGTCCGTCACGGACACGCGAAGGTCGCGCAGAGGTCGTTTCAGCGTGTCGAGCATGGACCCCCACCTCCGTGCCATCATTGTAGCAGGATCCGCCCATGGACCGGTCCCGTGGAGACGCGGCCAGTCCATGGCAGCGAGCGGTCAACCGCGCGCGGGCGGGGTCGCCGGCAGCGACCGGTCAAGCGCAGGAGCGGGTTTGCATGGCAGGGACCGGTCAAGCGCGGCGAGCGGGTTCGCACGGCAGCGAGCGGTCAACCGCGCGCGAGCCGGTTGGATGGTAGAGTTTGCGACGAGGGGGGTGTGCGCCGCGCACACGATCGAGGAGGCGCAGCGCATCTTCTGGGGTGCCCTGCCGCAGCCGGCCCTGGCGCGCGAGAGCCTCGCCCTGGCCGACGCGCTGGGACGAGTTCTGGCGCAGGACCAGCGCGCCGAGGACGACGTGCCGTCGTTCCGCCGCTCCACCATGGACGGCTTCGCGGTGCCTGCAGGCGCCGGCCAGCGCCTGCGCGTCGCCGGCGAGATCCGCATGGGCCATCCCGCCCCGGTCCCCATCGCGGCCGGCGAGTGCTTTGCCATCCCCACGGGCGGCATGCTGCCCGCGGGCGCCGACGCCGTCGTCCCCATCGAGCACGTGCGCCGCGACGGCAACTTCATCGAGATCGCGCGCCCGGCCGGCCCCGGCGAGAACGTGGTCGACCCGGGGGAGGACGTGCGGGCCGGCGAGGTCGTGGTGCCCGCCGGCCAGCGCCTGCGCCCGCCGGACCTGGCCGCCCTGGCCTCCGTGGGCATTGCGCGCGTGCCGGTGTTCGCCCGTCCCCGCGTGGCCATCCTGTCGACCGGCGACGAGCTGGTGCCGCTGGGCGCGACCCCGGCCCCCGGCCAGGTGCGCGAGAGCAACGCGGTGGGCCTGGCCGCCTGCGTGGCGCGGGACGGCGGGTCGCCCGCACCGGGCGGGATCGTGCCCGATGATGCGGATTCGGTGCGCCATCGCTTGCGCTCGGCGCTCGCTGAAGGCGATCTGCTGCTGGTGTCCGGGGGCAGCTCGGTGGGGGAGCGCGACTTCGTCCCCACCACGCTGGCCGCCATGGGCAAGCCGGGGATGCTCGTCCACGGCGTGGCCCTGAAGCCGGGCAAGCCGACCGGCCTGTTCGTGCTGGACGGCAAGGTCGCCGTCGCCCTGCCCGGGCATCCGGTCTCGGCCCTGGTGGTCTACGACGTCTTCGTGCGGCCGGCGCTGCTGCGTCTGGGCGGCGACGCGGCCTGGCAGATGCCCCGCGGCTGCGCGGAGGCGGCGCTGAGCGAGGCCGTCGCCGCGCCCCGCGACCGCGACTTCTACTGCCGCGTGCGGCTGGAGGGCGGGCGCGCGATCCCGTTGGCCGCCGGCTCCTCGCTTTTGTCCTCCCTGGTCCACGGAACTGGCCTGCTCCGCGTGCCGCAAGGCACGCGGCACAACATGGGCGACCGGGTCCAGGTCGAGCTTATCGCATGAGCGTGCATTTCGACGCGGCCGGCAACGCCCGCATGGTCGACGTCGGCGGCAAGGACGAGACGGAGCGGGTCGCCGTGGCGGCGGCGCGCGTGCGCATGTCGGCGGCGACCCTCGCCATCGTGCGGGCCGGCACCGCGGGCAAGGGTGACGTGCTGGGCGTGGCGCGGGTGGCGGGCATCATGGCCGCCAAGCGCACCAGCGAGCTCATCCCGCTCTGCCACCCGCTGCCGATCACCTCGGCGACCGTCGACTTCACGCTGGAGGAGGACGCGGTCGGCGTCGTGGCGACCGTCGCCACGCGCGGGCGGACCGGCGTGGAGATGGAGGCGCTGACGGCCGCCAGCGTGGCCTGCCTGACGATCTACGACATGTGCAAGGCCTACGAGCGCGGCATGGTGATCGACGCCGTGCGGCTGCTGGAGAAGCGGGGCGGGCGGTCGGGCACGTGGACCCGGGCCGAGGCGGGGGCCTGATCCGGCTACTGCGAGAGGGCCGGCCGGGGTTCGGGCAGGTGGACGCGGAGCGAGGCGGGGCCGTGACGCGGCGGCCGCGATATGCCGGACGGGGGTGAGCGCATGCCGGCGCTGCGCGCCGGGGTGCTGACGCTGTCGGATTCCGTGGCGGGCGGCGCGCGGGCGGACCTGAGCGGCGATGCCTGCGCGGAGCTGCTGGAGGGCGCCGGCTTCACGGTGGCTCTGCGGCGGCAACTGCCGGATGCGCGGGGCGCCATGGCCGACCTGCTGCGGCGGTGGTGCGACGTGGAGCGGCTGGACGTGATCGTGACGACGGGCGGCACGGGGCTCGGGCCGCGGGACGTCACGCCGGAGGCCGTGGGCGACGTGGCGGCGCGCCTCATCCCCGGCTTCGGCGAGCTGATGCGGGCCGAGGGGCTCAGGCACACGCCGATGGCGGCGATGTCGCGGAGCATGGCGGCCATGCGGGGCAGCACCGTGATCGTGGCGCTGCCGGGCAGCCCGAAGGGCGTGCGCGAGAGCCTGGGCGCGGTCCTGCCGCTGCTGGCGCACGCGGCGCACATCATGGGCGGGGGCGGGCATTAGGGGCTGCGGGGCGCGGCGCCTGATGCCCGCCATGTCGGTCGCCCCGGCCGAGGTTAGATCCGCCGCTCGGGCGCCGTCCGCTCGCCGCCCGCGGGCAGTGCCCGTGCTCGGGGTGCCGGCGGGCTCGACCAGCAGCATGTGGCACTCCTCCGTGGCGCGCGGGCAGTGCTCCACGCCGCGCGGCACCACGTACAGCTCGCCCGGCCCGAGGGTGACGGGTGGCGTCCCGCGGCCGGATGTCGAACGTGCCGTCGAGGACCAGGGACAGCTCACCCGTCTTGGGGTGCGCCTGCCGGACGAGCTCGCCCCGGACCCTGACGACGGCGGTTCTGTGGTCGTTCAGCTCGGCCGCGATCCGCGGGGCTGGAGTGGTCCTGGAAGAGCCTGGCTCACCTTGCCCTTGGGAAAGGGGCGTCCGCGCATGCAGATTCGCCGGGATCCGGACGGGATCCACCCGCCGGCGGGCGGCTACAGCCACCAGATCGAGGTGCGGGGACCCGAGCGGCTGCTCGTCATGGCTGGCCAGATCGGCGTCAGCCCCGACGGCACCCTGCCGGCCGATGGCCTGGAGCAGCTGGGCATTGCCCTCGACAACGTGCGCCGCAACCTGGAGGCGGCCGGCATGGGCATCGGCGACCTGGTCAAGCTCACCCTTTATGTGGTCGGCACGATGGACACGGAGGCGCGGCGCAAGCTGGTCGCCAGGAAGATGGGCGGCCAGCGCCCGTGCATGACATACATCCAGGTGGCGGGCCTGGCGAGCCCGGACCTGAAGGTCGAGGTCGACGCCTGGGCCTCCGCGGGGGCGGACTGAGCATCCCGCCGGCGGACGAGGTCCGCCGCCACGCGGCGGACCTCGTCCCGGACGGGCTGGCGAACCTCAGCCAACCGGCCCCCACGGTCTGAGGTCCATCGCCGGCAGGCCTTCCACGAAAGCCGCCAGCACCTTGAGGCAGCCCCGCAGGTCGGATTCGCTCACCATCTCGGCGGGCGAGTGCGAGTACCGGCTGGGGATGGAGAGCACCCCGGTGGCGACCGGCCCGCCCGCGCGGCTGAGCGGGCCGCCATCGGTGCCGATGCTGCGCAGGACCTCCCGCTGCACGGCCACGCCGGCGCGCGCGGCCGCCTGCTCCAGGCCCCGCACCACGCCGGCCTGCGGGATCAGCCAGTGGTCGAGCAGCTTGATGGCGGGGCCGCCGCCCAGCCGCAAAAGCCCCCCGCGCACGTCGGGGATGTCGCCCACCGCGGTCTGGTCCAGGGCCAGGGCCACGACGGCCGGCCGGCCCTCCGGGTCCGTCGACGGGTAGCGGCTCAGCCAGCGCGGGGCGGCGGCCTCGGCGCCCCAGACGCCGACCTCCTCCTGGACGGAGAAGAGCAGGATCACGTCCCCCGCTGGCGGGTGGGCGCGCAGGTGCTCCAGCAGCGCGATCTGCAGCGCGCAGCCGGCGCGGTCGTCGAAGCTCTTGCCGACGAGGAAGCGTCCGCTGGGGGTGTCGTAGAGGCGCGTGGTCACGGACCAGCCGACCGCGTTGCCCTCGGTGACGCCGAGGCGGCGAACGGTCGTCCCGTCGGCGGCGCCGATGTCGACGTAGAGCTCGTCGTAGGGCACGACCCGCGTGCGGTCGGCGTCGTTGGCCCCCGCCATGTGGCCGGTCTTCGTGCCGAAGTGGCCGGGCAGCAGGTCGCCGTCGGTGGTGTGCACCCACACCGGCTGGGCCGGGAGCGTGCGGACGTCGGCGCCGCCGACCCGCTCGATCCGCAGGAAGCCGCTTTCCTCGATGCGCCGGACGACGAAACCCACCTCGTCCATGTGTGCCGACAGCAGCAGGGCGGGGCCGCGGCCGGCGCCCGGCACCACCACGGCCACGCTGCCAAGGGGGTCGACCTCGGGGCTGGCGCCCAGGGCCCGCGCGTGGCCGATCACGGCGCGGGCGACATGGCCCTCGTGCCCGCTGGGGCCGGATAGCTCGCACAGCTCACGGGTCAGGTCGATGAGGTCCATGGTCAGCCTCCCGCCACCAGCGCTTCGACACCGACCCCGCCATGACATCCGTCATGGCCAGGTCCGGAGCCCCGTCACTTCAGCGGGCAGGCGGCATGGGCGGCCTGATGCGCCTGGCGAGCGCCTGGCACGCGCGGGTGATGGCGGACGATGTCGTCAGCCACGCCTTCAGCCACGGATTCCATCCCCAGCACACCGAGCCCCTGGCCGCCCACTGGGCGGGGGCGCTTGGCGGCCCGGCCGCGTCTTCGGAGGCGCACGGCGGCGAGACGTCCGTCGTGCGCATGCACAGCGGCAACGGCCCGCACGCGGACATGGATCGGCGCGCGGTCGCCTGCTTCGACCGGGCGCTGGAGGATGCCGGCCTCGCGGGCGACCGCCGGCTCAGGCAGGCGTTCCACGACCACTTCGCCCGGGCCACGACGACCACGCGGGCCCGCTACCCGGGCTCGGCGGACGATGTCCCAGACGGTCTGCGCATCCCCCAGTGGTCGTGGGCGGGGCTCGTCAAGGCCGCCTGACGCGGACCGGACGACGAACGCGGCGTCCGGCGTTCCGACGGGTGGCGCGCCACGCAGCACGGCCCGGCACCGGGCTCGCCCTATAATGTGAGGTGGAGGGATGGGCCATGGCGACGGCGCCGCCCCGCCAAGCCGTCACGTGGGAGCAGTACATGGCCGGCGGCGGCGACGACGGACCGCTCCAGGAATGGGTGAACGGAGAGGTCGTGGTGCATATGCCAGCCTCCGCGCGCCACCAGGCCGTCGTCCTCTTCCTGAGTCAACTCCTGGGACTCTTTGCGTCCTTCTTCCGGCTCGGCCGCGTCATGACGGGGCCGTTTGCCATGCGTCTCGGTCCGGAGGGGCCGGCACGGGAGCCCGATGTGCAGTTCATCGACGCCGCCCATGCGGGCGCGATCACGCCTGAGTGTCTTGAAGGTGCCGCCGACCTGGCCGTCGAGGTTGTTTCGGACG
>JAJYVM010000071.1 GCA_021792015.1 Bacillota bacterium
TGCACGCCGCGTAACACCTGGACGTCCTCGATGGCGGCGAGCGGCAGCTCCGGGCAGCAGGCCGCCGCGGCGCGGGCAAACCACTCCATGGCCAGGACCACCGGCAGCACGGGCACGTCGCGGATGCGGTGGTCGGCCAGGTGCGGGTGGGTGGCGGCGGACACCGGGATTTCGAACTCGAGCGGGCGGGCGCCGGCCGCCAGCATGGCCGCCGCCGTGCCGGGCCCGCCGATCAGCACCTCGACCGCGGCGTCGGATGCGCCGAGCTCAGCGACGAAGCGCCGCGCCCCCTCGTCCAGGGCCAGCAGCGGGATGCCGCGCGCGGCAAAGTGGCGCTGGAGCAGGGGTGTGACCATGCCGCCCTCCCACGGCCCCCAGCCGATCGCCTTCACGCGGCAGGCGCCGCCGCGGCGGCGGGCCTCGGCGGCGGCCACGCGGTTGAGCACCTCGTTGGCCATGGCGTAGTCGGCCTGGCCGGCGTTGCCGCCGCGGGCGGAGGTGGAGGAGAACAGGCAGATCAGGCCCAGGGGATCCCGGGATGTGGCCGCGAGCAGCGCCTGCAGGCCCGCCACCTTGGTCTGGAAGACGCGCTCGAACTGCTCGTCGCCCTTGGTGGCGATGGGCCTATCGGCGATCACGCCGGCGCCGTGGACGATGGCGCCGATGGGCCCCCACGCCTGCCGCACCCGGTCGGCAGCCGCAGCGACGGCCGCGGGGTCCCGCACGTCGGTCGGCAGGTACATGACCTCGGCGCCGGCCCGGCGCATGGCCTCGAGGTTGGCGCGCGCCTCGCGCCCCGCCAGGACGCGCTGCACCCGGCGGCCAAGCTCGGCCGGCGTGAGGGGCTCGTGCGTGCTGCGGCGGAGGACGTCCTGCAGTGCCGCGACGTCGGGGGCCGCGGCGATCTCCGGGGCCTCGGCGGCGAGGTCGCTCCGCCCGAGGATGGCGATGCGCGGCGTGGGCGCGGCGGCGGCCAGGGCCAGCAGGCAGGCCGCGGTGACGCCGCGCGCGCCGCCCGTGGCCAGGACGACGGCGCCTGGGGGAAGGGGCGGTGACGAGGACGGCCCCAACTCGGCGGGGCGGGCGACGAGCGTGAGCCGGGACCCATCCGCGGGAAGGCCCACCTCCAGCTCGGGGCCTCCGGCCAACAGCTCGTCCGCGAGGATGGCCCCGACCTCGGCGGGGGCGCGGCCCGCACACGCCACGTCGATGGCCTTGACGGCGGCGCCCGGCCACTCGCGGGCGGCTGTCTTGGCGAGGGCGGCGAGGCCGGCGGCCCAGGCCCGGCCGCCCGCGCGGCCGGAGAGCCCGAAGTCGCCGCCGGTGTCCTGGACGGTGACGAGCAGCCCGCCGTGCTCAGCCATGCGGGCGGCCACGGCCCGCGCCGCGGCGAAGGCGTCGCGGTTGGCCTGCTCGGCGGCGGCCATGCCGGCACCTGCCCGGAGGCCGTGCAGCATCACCACGGCGTCGGCGCCAGCCTGAGGCTCCGCTGCGAGCCTCGGCCGGACCCCGGCGTGGGCGAGGCCGTCCGCGAGGGCCTGGCCGATGCCCGTCCCACCGTCGCCGAGCAGCACGACCTCGGCCCCGGGGCGCAGCCCGGGCAGGGAAAAGCCGGCCGGCGGCGCCGCCACCGCCTCGACGACGAAGCGCTCCGACAACGCGGTGGGCGCGAGGGATGCCACGGGTGCGGTGGATGCGGCCGATCCGGCCGGTGCGGTGGATGCGGTGGATGCGGCCGCTGCAGCGGGCGCGGCGGATGCGGTGGGGTGGGCCGACGCGGCGGATGCGGCGGGTGCGGCCGACGCGGCGAAGGATGCCACGGGTGCGGTGGATGCGGCCGATCCGGCCGGTGCGGTGGATCCGGCCGGTGCGGCGGACGGCTGCGTCTGGCGCGCGGCATAGTCGAGGATCTGGCGCAGGGTGCTCAGCGCGGCCATCTCCGCCGGCTCGACCGCCGGCAGGTCGGGGATGCGCTCCTGCAGGGCCGCCAGGATCTCCACCCGCTTGATCGAGTCGATGCCGAGGCCAGACTCCAAATCGAGGTCCAGATCCAGCATCTCGGGCGGGTAGCCGGTCTTGTCCGCCACCACATCCAGCAGGATGCCGCGCGGATCGGAAGCGGCCTGGCGGCGCAGCGGCGGAGGCGGCAACGCGGGGGCCGCGGCGGGCAGCGCCGGTGCCGGCGGGACCGGGGCGACCACCCCAGGGACCGCGCCGGCGAGGGGGGGCACCACGGCGCTGACAAGCTCAGCGTGGGGCGGCGGCACGACCTCGAGGCTGGGCCCCGATGCGACCGGTGGCAGCGGCTCGGGGACCCGGGTGTCCGGCCGGGCATCGACCACCCCGCCGCCAAGCGCGACCGCCAGGGCCGCGGCCGAGGCCTCCGCCGCCCGCAGAAACAGGCCGTGGCTCTCGCTCAAAACCCGCTGGAAGGCCTCCTGCGCCGCAGCCGCCTGCTCCGCCATCGCCTGGAAGGCGGCAAGCGCCACCATCGGCTCCGGCGCCGCACCGGGGCGCGCATGCACGGCGGCCCCGTTCGCGGTCCCCGGAATTGGGGGTCGCGGTGGCACGCGCCCGTTGCCAGCCGGCCCGTAGCCGAACGCTCCAGCCCCGTCGGCGGCGCCACCGGACCCGGCATGCCCATGGCTGGGGTCCACAGCCACCGCCGTTGACGGATGCGGCGGCACGCCCTCGTTGCCGGCCGGTCCGCGGCCCTGTGCCACGGCCCGCTCCGGCGCAGTGCCTGACGCAGCGTGCCCGCCGCCCAGCGGGACGGTTGCGGGCGCGGCCGGAACCGGCCCAGCGCCGTCGGCCGCTCGCGGACTGGCGACCGGCTCGTTCCAGGGAGGCGCCGCAGCCCACCCGGAGACCGCGTGCAGGTCGGCCCCAGCCGAGGACGCCGGGGAACGCCCGTGGTCTGCGCGCCCGGCCGCCACCGGCCCCACGGTCCCCGGCGCCTGCGCCATGTCCCTGTTCCCGCCGTTGGCAGCCGTCGCGCCGGCGGGGTTGGGCCCGGGCAGGGCCGCCGCGCCGCCCGCGGGCGGATAGGGCCGTCCGTAGTTGATGCCCGCGATGTTCAGGCTGAGCCTGCGCGGGCTGGGGTGCGCAGGCATCGCGACATCCATGGCCTCGCCATGGCCAGCCCACAGCCCCGCCAGGTTCAGGGGCACCCCGGCAACGGCCAGGCGCCCAAGTGCATGCCACAACGCCGTCACGCCGTCCTGGCCGCGTCGGTCCAGACTCAGGGCCAGGTGCGCCCGGCCCGCCAGGGTCCGCTCTACGAGGCCGGCCAGCACCGCGCCCGGACCGACCTCGACAAAGGTGCGCACCCCCGCCGCGTAGAGCGTCTCGATCTGATCGACGAACCGCACCGGCTCGGCGATCTGCGCCGCCAGCCGCGCGCGGACAACATCCGGATCGGACGGGTAGACCTCCCCGTCCCGGCCGGCCACCACCGGCAGCCGCGGCGGGCGCAGCGCCAAGCCGGCCAGGTACACGGCGAAGGCCTCCGCCGCGGGCCTGACCAGCGGCGAGTGGAAGGCCGTTCCGACCGGCAGCCGCTGAAACCGGACGCCCGCGCCGCGCAGCCGCTCCTCCGCCTGGGCGATGGCCGAGGCGCGCCCCGACAGGACCACCTGCTCCGGGGCGTTGAAATTGGCGACGGCGATGCCGTCGCCGATGTCCGCCAGCAGCGCCTGCGCGGACGCGGCCGGGTGGAACACCGAGGTCATGGCGCCAGGCTCGCCCGCGCCCGAAGCGGCCTCGGCCATCAGTTCGCCGCGCCGGCGACCCGCGCGGAGGAGGTCGGCGGGCTCCATCGCCCCGGCGGCGCACAGGGCGGTCAGTTCCCCGAAGCTGTGGCCGGCGAGGTGGGAAGGCCGCACGCCGCACGCGCGCAGGATCTCCAGGGCGGCGAGGCTCGCGGCGCCGATCGCCGGCTGCGCCCACTCGGTCCGCGTCAGCCGCCCCATCTGCGCCTGGCGATCCGCCTCGGTGAAGGGCGGCTGCGGGAAGACCACCTCGTGCAGGCGCGCCTCCGCCGCCAGCGGCAGGTCGGCGGACGCGTCCCATACGGCGCGCGCCGCCGGGAAGGCCATGGCCAGGTCCGCCCCCATGTTCGGATACTGGCTGCCCTGGCCGGGGAACAGCAGAGCCAGCGAACCGGCATCGGCGCCGCCATGACCGCAGTACAGGCCCTGGTCGGCCGCCGAGAAGCCGTCCGGCCCGGCCTGGCGGATTCGCACCGCCGCCTCGCGCAGCTTGGCCGTGAGATCCTCCGGCGTCGCGGCCACCACCGCGAGGCGGGACCTCACCCTGCCCTCTCGGGTGGAGGCTGCCGCGAACGCATCCTGACTGCGCCGCGCCACGGCCCCCAGCCAGGCAAGCGCCGCCTCCCGGCCCGCCGTGCCCCGGCCCGCCACCTCGGTCGCGAGGCCATCCGCCTGCGCCGCCAGCGCGTCCGCGTCGGCCGCCGCCAACAGCACCAGTTCCGCCGCCAGCGCACGCACGCGCGGGGCTCGTTGTCCGCTGCCGCGATACTCCTCCAGCGTGACGTGGAAGTTGGTCCCGCCGAAGCCGAACGCGCTGACGCCCGCCCGCCGGGGCGAGTCCGCGCCGTGAATCCACGGCCGCGCCTGCGTGTTCAAGTAGAAGGGGCTGCGCGGCAGGTCGAGATCCGGGTTGGGCGCCGCAACCTTGATGGTCGGCGGCAGCACCCCGGCGTGAAGGGCCAGCGCGGCCTTGATCAACCCCGCCGCACCTGCCGCCGCCTTGGTGTGCCCAAGCTGCGACTTGATCGACCCGAGCGCGCACCACGGCCGGACCGGCCCGGTCGGGGCCGCCCCGGAGAATACCTGACGCAGGGCCTGGAACTCCGCCTGATCGCCCGCCCGCGTCCCCGTGCCGTGACCCTCGATCAGTTCGACGCTGTCGGGGCCGTAGCCGGCCGCTGCATAGGCGCGCCGCAGCGCCAGCACCTGACCCTCGGCCCGGGGTGCGTAGATGCTCCTGGCCTGGCCGTCGGACGACGAGCCGACCCCCCGCAGCACCGCGTAGATCGGATTGCCGTCCCGCTCGGCGTCGGCGAGGCGGCGCAGGGCGAGCAGGCCGATCCCCTCGCCCAGCACGGTCCCGTCCGCATCCGCGGCGAACGGGCGCGCATCCCCGCTTGCCGACAGCGCCCCCGTCTTGCTGAAACACATGAACATGAAGACGTCGTTCAGGGCGTCCACGCCGCCGGTCAGCACCAGGTCGGCCAGACCCAGCCGCAGTTCCATGACGGCGACGTCGACGGCCGCGAGGGAGCTGGCGCAGGCCGCGTCGAGCACGCAGTTGGTGCCGCCGAGGTCGAGGCGGTTCGCGATCCGTCCTGCCGTGAGGTTGGTCAGCATTCCGGGGAACGTGGTCTCGGTCCACGGCACGTACGAGGCCGCGATCCGGTCGCAGATCGCCTGAACCTGGTCCTCCGGCAGACCCGACTCGCGCAGCGCCTTGGTCCACACCGGCCGCTGCAGCCGCGCCCCCATCTCCACGCTCAGCTCCGACGGGCTGCCGCCGAGGATGACCGCGACCCGGCCCCGGTCGACCTCCCGCGGCGAGGACGCCATGAGCTCCGACCACAGCCGCTTCGCCACCACCAGGCTCAGCAATTGGGCGGTGTCGGTCGTCGGCACGACCCGCGGCGGCACGGCGAACTCCAGGGGGTCGAAGTCGACGGGATCGAGGAAGGCCCCGCGGGAACTGTAGACCTTGTCCCGGTCGCCCGGCCGCGGATCGAAGTAGTCCTCGCGCAGCCAGTGGCTGGCAGGTACCTCCTGGATGAGATCCCGCCCCGTGACGACATCCCGCCAGAAGCCTGACATCCCGTCGGAGCCCGGAAACAACGCACCAATACCCACGATGGCGATCGGCGCCATCGTGGGTTGGGATGCCAGTTCCACCCCTGCATCCGCTCCCAGCGCAGGCCAATGTTGGGAGAAACCTTCAGCGTGTCAGCACCGAGTCTATCATCAGGGGGCTTGCGCTGGGGGACGACCGTGGGGGGCGGCCGGTGATAGGGGCTCCTGGGGAGCCCCCCGCTTTCACTTCTGAATCTCCGCCCGGATGAACGTCACCAGGGCCCAGCGCTGGCCGGAGTTCAGGACCTTCTCCCAGGCCGGCATGGCCGTCTTCGGCACGCCGGCGCTGATCAGCATATAGAGCTGGCCGTCCGTCAGCCGCCGCGCCCCCACCGACGTGAGGTCCTCCGGCGGCGGGATCAGCCCGGGCGCCGCCCGCCCGTTGCCCTGGCCGCCGGGCCCGTGGCAGAAGGCGCAGTTCTGCAAGTAAATCCGCCGCCCCAGCGCCACCGTCTCGGCATCGGGGGGCAGGGGGTTGGCCAGCTCGGCGGACGGCTGGGCCGCCACGGCCGGCGCCGGCGTCTCCACCACCCAGCGCGCGACGGCACGGGCCGCGCCAACCATCAGCACCGCCAGCGCGACCGCCACGGCCGCCACGACCACGCGCCTGCCACGCACGGTGCCCATGCCTCCCACGGGCACCGTATATGCCGCCTCGCACGGTGGCAGCCCGGCCCGCCACCCACCCCATTCGCGGGCGCACGCCGATGGAGTAAGCCCTCGCTGCGCGGGGGATACGCGTCCGGCGGACACCGCTGCGCACCGCCTGCCGTCAGCCTTACGGCGCATGCGGCGCCCGCGACCACAGGACGGCCAAGCGCGGCAGAA
Source organism: Bacillota bacterium (assembly GCA_021792015.1). Taxonomy (GTDB): domain Bacteria; phylum Bacillota; class Sulfobacillia; order RBS10-35; family JAJYVM01; genus JAJYVM01. The sequence goes on from JAJYVM010000071.1 coordinate 6,726, forward strand.
AGCTGCTGCGCCGGTACATCAGGACGTCGTTGGCCGGTTGCCAGCCGGCGTGGGCCCAGGTCGCCGCCAGCCCCCGCTCCGAGGCCACGTCCAGGGTCAGGCTCGTGGAACCGGATGCCTGTGCGACCACCGCCGTTACATCCCACCGCACCCAGCCCGCCTGGAAGGGATAGTGCGGCAGGCCCCTGGCGGCCAGGTACCGCCTGCCCACGCACCAGCCGTCTTCGCGCAGGAGCGCGACGTCGCCGCCCTGGTCCACCCGCTCGGCAAAGCACTCGAGCTCGGCACGAACCAGGTGTTCGCCCTGCTGCGGCCGCGGCACGGGGAACGTCAAGCGCAGCCTGCCCTCGGCGCTCTCGCCCTCTGTCGGGCATGGATCCACATACTCGCGGCGCAGCGGGTGGCGACGCTCCAGCCGCCCAAGCCTCCGCTTCTCCGGCAGCCAATGCGAGACCCACGTCAACAATTGCTCGGCTCGGGCCTGGTACGTGTGCCGTGCCAGCACCTCCGCGCGTCCCCGCAGCCGGATGGCTTGGGCGCCAGCTTCATCGGCCAGGTAGCGCCCCACGGTCACCACCGTCTCGGTCGCGGAGGCTGTGCACAGCAGGTGCGTCCCCTCGTCGAACCACCGGACGACGCCGGGGCTGCGATACGTCAACAGCAGCGCCCCAGAGGCCAGGGCCTCGAAGGTGTGGCCCGAGACCAGCTCAGGTTCGTTCTGCGGCGCCATCACCAACCGCGCCGAGCTGTAAACGGTGGCAATCTCCCCATGGGAAACGGGTCCGCGCCACCAGCCGTCCGGGATGCGCAGGCCCACGCGCGTCTCGGCCTGGTCCCAGTCCGGCCCCCAGATGCCGACCCGCCACGGGCCGTCGCGCAGGCCGGCCAGGAGCGCCCGCAGGCTGTGCTGCCGCATCTCGCAGATCGGCGGATAGCAGCTGGCGATCAGGGCGATGTCCGTGGCGTAGCGCGGGTCAGCGGCGCCGGGCCGGTGGAGGACGGGGTTACAGGCCAGCGGCAGCTCCTCCGACACGTAGCCAAGCTGCCGCAGCAGCCCGACCGTGCTCGGTGAGATGGTGAGCACGGCGTCGGGGGCGGCCCGCTCGAGGTAGTCCAAGGTCCAGACGTCGGTGTGGGTCGGATCCTCGACCGACCAATAGACGTGCAGTGTCCGCGTTGCTGCGCAGTGGGCGCGGATGGCACCGATGTAGGGCGGGGTTCGGCGTTGGGTCCAGCCGACGGTGATGATCAGCTCCGGCTGAACCACCCGGAGCACCTGATGGAGCTCGCGCAGGCCCTCCTCGTGACGGGGCACGTAGACGAAGTGCCCCATGCCGCGCAGGGCGGCCGGCAGGCCGTTGGCCCACACCTCGTGGTCCTCGTAGAACAGGATGGTCACCCTGCGCCACCGTGCCTGCTGAGTCGCCGCATCGCCCGGTTGACCGTGACGAGCGAAGCGGCGATCCCGGGCTGCGGCAGCAGCGATGCGGGCGGCCCGCCCGCGGCCAGCCCGGCGAGGAACGCGTCGATGACCGCGGCCAACATATCCACGGGCGTGTGGAAGAGCCGCTCCTCGGGCTGCACATCGCCCGCCTGGCGCACAACCGCCGGAAAGCCCGGACGCACTGAGCTCCAGAGCATGCCGGCGGTGCCCTGGATCTCCACGGACTGAAAGTGCGCACCCGCAGCCATGTCGAGCGCAAGGACGCTCCGGGTGCCGCAGGTGTGACGCAGTTCCACCAGGGCGCTGTCCGGCCCCTCGATGGGCACCACCCGGCCTCCGATCGCGCGCATCCGGCACATCGTGGATGCGGCGAGCAGCCTGGTGCGCCCCACACCCCCGAACCAGCGAATCGCCATATCGACCAGGTGGCTGCCGACCTCGTTGGCCACCCCTCCCCCGCTCCGGGGGTCGAGGCGGTGTTGCCACATGTTGCGTCCGCCCACGACGCCAAGCCGCAGGTGGGCCACCAGGGGCCTGCCCACGCGGCCCTCGTCGAGCACGCCCTGCACCCAACGCGTGGCCGGGTGATGCCGGTACGGGTAGCCGACTCCAAGCCAGCCGCTCGACCGGCCGGCGGCCTGGATCATCGCCTGCTCCGCTTCGGGCGAAGCCGAGAGCGGCTTTTCGCAGAGGGTTGGCATGTCCCGGTGCAGGGCCGCCAGCACGGATGGGGTGTGCTCCGGAGGCGGCGTGCAGACGTCGACGGCGTCCAGGTCGTCCACCGTCTCCAGATCGGCCGGTGACACAACCCGGGCATCGACCCCGGCGGCGCCGAGGGCGTGTGCCAAGCCTTCCGCGGCCGCGCGCTCCCGATCGACCAGAACCAGGCGCGGCGCCGGCTTGCGCGCCGCATAGGCCCAGGCGTGGCGACTCCCCATGTAGCCACAGCCGACGATCGCGATCGATGGCGCGGCGCCGGGGCTGTGGATTGGCTGCTTCCGCATGCACCATCGTACGCAGCCCGCATCGGATTGGACGAAACCGCCCATCGCGCCTGCAAGTCGCACGCCGCCTTGGCACACACCCACCGGCACGGGCCGGCGCCTCCCTCCGGTGACCGTCGCCGACAGGCGGTCGAGTCTTGGGCGTGATCGAACCGGGAGCCCGCGGGCGGCAGGGAGCCCTTGCCACGCGTGCGCGGTCACAGGGGCTGACGCATCCTTGCCCAGGCAGCCGCAGCTTTCGGCCAGCCGCAGCCGCTCGGCCGAAGTGCGCCGCATCGACGCCAGGTCGAGGGGCCGGCCCGGATCACCTAAGTGCCATAGAATCGGCGAATCTGGGCGATCACGTATTCCTGCGCCTGCTGGCGCAAGCCCGGGTAGAGCGGGATCGACAGCACCTCGCCACACAGTCGCTCCGCAACCGGAAAGTCCCCGGACTGGTAACCCAGATGGCGGAGGGCGGGCTGCAGGTGCAGGGCGATGGGGTAGTAGACGCCAGCCTCGATGCCGGCCGTGGCGAGCGCCTGCTTCAGCTCGTCCCTCCGCTCGGCCAGGACGGTGTAGAGGTGATAGACGTGCCGAGCTTCCGGCTGGCGAACGGGCAGTCGCAGCGGCAGGTCCCCCAGGCCGTTGGCGTATCGGTCGGCGATGGCGATGCGCTCCTCCGTCCACGCCTGCAGCCGCTGGAGCTTCACTCGCAGCATGGCGGCCTGGATCTCGTCGAGGCGGCTGTTCCACCCGATCTCCCAGTGCTCGTACTTGGCGGCGCCGGTGCCGTGCGCGCGGAGCCGCTTGATGCGTGCGGTCCGGTCCGCGTCGCGCAACACCACCATGCCACCGTCGCCCGGCGCGCCAAGGTTCTTGGTCGGATAGAAGGAGAGGGCCGCGCCATCCCCCAGCTCTCCGATGCCGCGCCCGTTCCACCGTGCGCCGATGGCCTGGCATGCGTCCTCGAACAGGCGCAGCCGGTGACGATCGGCGATCGCCCGCAGTTCGGCCATGTCGGCCATCTGGCCGAACAGATGGACGGCCAGGATCGCCTTGGTCCTCGGGGTGATGCGCGGCGCCACCGTCTGCCCGGTGAGCAGGAACGTGCGGGGGTCGACGTCCGCGAAGACTGGCCGGGCGCCCACGTGGAGGATGGCTTCCGCCGTCGCGAAGAAGGTGAAGGGGGTGGTCACCACCTCATCGCCCGGTCCGATGTCGAACGCCCGCAGCAGCAGCACGAGCGCATCCGTGCCGCTGGCCACGCCCACGGCGTGCCCGCCCCCGCAGCACTCGGCGACCTCCCGCTCCAGAGCGTCCACCTCGCGGTCGAGGATGTAGCGCCCGCGCTGGATGACCCGCTCGACCGCCATGAGCAACTCGGACTTGAGCGACCGATCCGTGTACCCCGGATCCATGAGGGGGCAGCCCTGCCTCGGTTCCGGAGCCGCCGCCGGACCCCCGTCTCCCCGCGTCGGGATCGGTCTTGCCGGAACGCCTGCGACGACGGCGTCCGGCTCGACGTCGCGGGTCACCACGGCGCCGGCCCCGACGACGGCCCGCGCGCCGATGCGGACACCGGGCAGCAGGGTGGCGTTGTTGCCGATCCGCGCGAACGCCTCGATGTGGGGGCCCGCATAGAGGACACGCCGGGTGCCCATGTACTTGTCGTTCGAGGTGGAGACCTCGGGACCGACGAAGGCGTCGTCCTCGACGATGGAGTCGCCCGTGATGTACGAGCCGGACTGAAGGACCACGCGCCTGCCGATCGTTGTGTTCAGTTCCACGACGACCGCGCGTCCGACGATGGAGTCGCAGCCGACGTGAACGTCTTCCCGCACGGTCGCAAGATCTCCGACCAGCACGCCCGCTTCGAGCGAGCTCCCGGCAAACAGCACGCAGCAGGCTCCCACCACCACGTCGTTCCCGAGCCGCAGCGGGGGGTGGGCGACCGGCACCCGCGTCATGCGACCGTTGCTCACCGGCTGCTTGCCCAAGACGGACCCGGCCTGAACACGCACCCGGTCACCCAGCCACGTGCCCCTGCAGACCACCACGTTGTCGCCCAGATCCACATCGTCCCCGACCATCACGTCCGCGTGGATCACCACGTTGTGGCCGAGGGTGCACCTGGCGCCAAGCACCGCCGAAGGATCCACGAACGCCTCCGCCATCACCGTTGCGCCCCCTCTGCGCCCCGACGCGACCCGCCGGGCCAAGGGCACGGCCGCAGCCGCGCCGGCGCATCGTCGTGGACCAAACTTCGGGTGCGACCCTGTAGCCTATGTGCAAACGGGGTGGCGTGTCCCGTTGCGGTCGCAACGCGCTCCCCGCCGTGGGCTGTCGCCGGTACCTGGGGGGGCGTGGCGCTGGGCGGCGGCCGCCATGAGTGCATGGCCGCAGTGACCATGATCGCGGCCTCGAACCGGTTGGGGGGGGCGGCGCGAGGGTACGAGCCCGCTCCCTTGGGGAAAGCCCGGCCGCCACCCCTGGCATTTGTCACGGCGAGGTCACGACAGCCTTCACTTCTGGCCCCCGCCCGCCGGGGGCGACGCTGGTGCCCGAAGGGAGCCGCGCCCATGCCATCCGCAGTCCGCTTCGACCACGTCGCCAAGGCATTCGGCCCCGTCCGCGCGCTGGACGGCGTCAGCCTCGACATCGCCGCCGGCGAGACCGTGGCCCTGCTCGGCCCCAACGGCGCCGGCAAGTCCACGGCCATCGGCGTCATGCCGGGCCTGCGCCGGCCGGACGCCGGCACCGCGACCACCCTCGGCGCCGACCCGGCGACAGCGGTGCGCGGCGGCCGCATCGGCGCCATGCTGCAGAGGGCCGCGCTGCCGCCCGGCGCCAAGGTGGGCGAGCTGGTCGATGGCGTGGCGTCGCTCCTTCAGCCGGAGCCGTGCCGAATCCTGATCCTCACCACCTTCGGCCGGCCCGGCTACCTGCGTCGGGCCATGGAGAGCGGCGCCGCAGGTTTTCTGCTGAAGGACGCCCCCGCCGCCGAGCTGGCTATCGCCATCCGGCGGGCGGCGGCCGGCGGGCGGCGGCCGGCGGGCGGCGGCCGGC
>JAJYVM010000072.1 GCA_021792015.1 Bacillota bacterium
CGCGGTTCCTTAGAGCCCCAGCCAGGTGTGCACGAGGAAGGTCACCTGGCCGTAGGCCAGTGTCCAGCGGAAGAGCACGGTCGAGGCGAAGGAGGCCCCAAGGGCCACCATCAGGGTCCAGCGGCCCACACCCGCGGCGACCTTCATGGCCCGGCCCCGCCGCTCCACCGTGAAGAAGAAGTAGGCCAGCGTGCCGAGCAGGGTCAGGAGCAGGACCCAGCCGTCGATATACGTGGCGAGCGGCTTGGGCCCCCAGAGCGGGTAGAACGAGGCGACGACCTGGCCCATGAACGTCTTGGGCACGTTGGCGAGAATGACGCCGGCGCCGTAGCCGAGCCACAGCGACATCGGGTAGCGCGCCACCCATCGCCAGGTGGGCGAGTACCGCAGGTAGACCAGCAGCGCGAACAGCACGGGGATGATCAGCCACCACGCGCCGGTGGCGATCCCGGGGCTGGTCGGCCCGCCCACCACGATGGGGTGCAGCGTGTTCTGCCACGTGTACGCGACGGTGTACCCGAAGGCCAGGGCCATGTACACGTGCTCGGCCACCAGCCACACCGGGTTGTCGGCGCCTGTGAGGTAGGAGAAGGCGGCCAGGGTGGCGATGGCCGCCGCCCAAACGCCCGCGTCGTGGCTCATGCCCTTGCCTCCCGCCGCCCCGGCCGCGCGCGCAGCCGGCGCTCCGCGAAGTAGCCGAGGTTGCCCAGCACGATCAGCAGCACGGCGTACAGGGCCGCCATCGTCTGCCCGTCCGCTGCCTGCGTGGCGCCGCCCTGATAGTGCAGCAGGCTCTCGTACTGCGCCGCCCCGCGGCTGCCGTCCAGCATGGCGGCGAACTGGCCCGAGGCGACGAACGGCTCGTAGTTCGGCACGTAGCTGTCGATCGGCCCCACGAGCAGGGGCACGTTGATCCGCTGCGTCAGGTACGGCAGCCAGAAGTCGGGCGCGCCCGGCGAGCCCACGCTCAGCGCGAACACGGCGCCGAGGTGGGCGTGGTCGAGCGCCGGCAGGTCCTTCATGATCGGAAAGCTCGAGAGGGGCGCACCGTTGGCGTCGACGCCCCGCGCCGCCTGGCTGAGGTTGCGCTCGGCCAGCTCCAGCGTGGCGGCACCGCCCGCCTTGAAGCCGAGGTTGATCCAGTCGACGCCGTACTTCTTCCCCATCTGCGCCGCGACCTGGGCGATCAGGTTGCCGACGATGGTCGGCCCCTGGTCCCAGTTGGGGTCGAACACGGCCAGCCGCAACCCGCGCGAGAACGCCTGGTGCGCCACGGCCGTCACCATGGGGCCCACCGAGGAGAGCTCGCCCGGCCCCATCGACGCGCCCACCAGGATGATGGAGCCCTTCGGCAGGCCGGCGATCACGTCATAGAAGTGCTGCGTGGCGGGGCTGATGCGCATGGGCAGCGTGACAGGCTTGAGGGCCACCCACACGAGGAGGACGGCCATGCCCAGCCACACCCAGCGCGCGTGCATCCGGCCCAGCTTCGCCAACCGTGCCGCCCCTCCCAGGAACCGTTTGCGCCGCGACGGGCCGTCGCGGCACGAATGCGCCCTGTTGCCCGATGCCCCCTACCTGGCGCCCGTCAGGTGCCCCCGCTCCAGTCCCAGCAGGATCCGCAGGGCGACGCCGAAGGAGCCGAGGTACACGCCCAGGGCCACGGCACGGAAGCCCGAGCTCACGGGCACGCTGAGGAGCCAGCTGGAGAGGCTGCTCCAGTGCGGGATCAGGAAGTCGCCGATCGGCGCCGAGCCCACCAGCACGGCGACGCCAGCCAGGATGAACACCGCCACCTCGAACGAGCGAAAGCGAAACGTGCGGTAGATCGCCGAGAGTGTCTGGAACGCCAGCAGGGCGAACACCGTCGAGCCGAGCGGCACGTCGAGATTCTGGAACAGCCAGTTGAAGGCGGGGGCCCCCGTGCCCGTGATCAGCCCGAGGAGGGCGAAGCCGTACATCACGATCAGGAAGAGGATGCTGTAGCCGAAGCCGGCCCGCCGCTTGACGACATTGCCCATGTGCACCTGCGTCATGCCGACGAGGCCGAGGCCGACGGCGACGGCCATCGTCACGGACACCCAGTTGTCGAACGAGGTGGAGAACCCCGTGCGGTTGATGGCCGTGATGTAGTGCGCGATCACCACGACGAGCGCCGCGCCCACCATCACGATCAGGGGCCCTTCCTTCCGCACCGGCGAGCCCCCTCCTAAACGTTCTTGAGGAACGTGGCGAAGCCCGGCAGCCCGAGGTTGACCGCCAGCACGCCCGCCACGATGAGGGCGAAGATCAGGAACTTGTACAGGTCCTCGGCGACGATGGTGCCCGTGAGCAGCGGGTCGTGCGAGAGGTACGCGCTGGCGGCGTACATCTCCTCGCCGATCAGGTAGTAGTCGCAGCCGGCCACGAAGAACGGCACCTGCTGCACGTCTTGGGTGGCGCCGATCTGCACGGCGCCGACGGCGGCGCCGGCCTCGATGATCATCAGCGCCTCACCGAAGAAGTCGCCGAAGAGGACCTGGGCGCCCGGGCGCTCGCGCTGCAGCACCTCGAACACGCCGGCGGTGTACGCGAACTGGGTCTGGGTGAGGAAGCGCACGTCGTCGGGGTTGTACGCCTCGGGGCGTCCGGCCTCGAGGTAGGCCTGCTGGATGATCTCGCACACCAGCGCGTAGACGATGGGATCGTTGGATGTCTGGATCAGGCGGGTGTCGTAGCGCGCACACTGCCCGGCGACGTAGCCGAGGACGGGCAGCGAGGCGATGGTGCCGGAGTCGGTGATGCCCTGCAGGCCCATGGTGTAGTGCACGGGCTGGCCCATCTCGGTCGAGCGGCCGATCACCTCGTCGATGGCATCCAGCGCGGTCAGGCGACGGATGGGGCGCAGCGCCTGGCCGGAGCGGGCGCGGCTGACCATGAGCCAGACCAGGATGCCGAAGACCGCGATCGCCACGAACGAGACGGCCGACCCGGACAGCAGCAGCCCGGCGGGCGCCTTGGTCGCGGCTGCCTTCGTGGCGGCGATCCAGCTGGCCATGGGCCTCCCCCCGTCCCCCAGGCACTATGCGGCGCCAGCGCGCCGCATGACCGGCAGGGTTCGATCCCTGGCGACACCTTCCTGCTCATCGGGCGGCCCGGGTGGCCTGGGCTCAGGGCGGGCGGGGGCTCGACGGCGGCTCCCGATCCTTCCCGCCCGACAAAACCCGGGCGCCTGAACGCCCGTCCTGCCATGACCGTGCCCGGACGGGTTTCCGGGCTCTTCGGCGGTCGGCAGGCATGCAATCCGGAGTCCGAAGCGGACCCGGCGGCGTCCGCCGCACGCCGTGGGTCGGGCCGCGGCCACGACCCGGGCACCCGCCGATGCCGCGGCCCGACCCACATGCCGCGCGCGCGGGAACGGGAAGCTGCCATCGCGGCACCCCCGCAGGAGCCAACCCCTCGCCTCGCGAAGGGTTGGCCCAGCAGGGGGGTACAGACCTTGGCAATTCCTACAGCCGAGGAGTTCCTGGGCTTTCCGGTCGGGGCGGACCGCCAGATGGCGGACTGGAGCCAGATGTGCGCCTACTTCCGTCACCTCGCCAAAGAGACCGACCGCATGCGCCTGGACGAGCTGGGCCTGACCACGGAGGGGCGGCCGTTCATCTGCATGACGATCGCCGCGCCCGAGGTGCTGGCCGATCTCGAGACGTACCGCGGCATCCAGAAGCGCCTGGCCGACCCGCGCGGGCTGTCGCCGGCCGAGGCCGAGACGCTGATCGCGCGCGGCAAGGCGGTCATCCTGCACACCTGCGCCGTCCACGCCACCGAGATCGCGGCCAGCCAGGTCACCATGGAGAGCGTCCATGAGCTGCTGACCCGGGATGACGAGGAGACGCGCCTGATCCTCGACAACGTGATCTACCTGCTGATCCCGAGCCTGAACCCCGACGGGCAGGACATCGTCGCCAACTGGTACCGGAAGACGCTCGGCACGCCGGCCGAGGGCAGCAACCAGCCGGAGCTCTACCATAAGTACACGGGCCACGACAACAACCGCGACTGGTTCATGCACACGCAGGCGGAGACGCGGCTGTGCGTGGCGGTGCAGAACGCCTGGCATCCGCACGTCGTGCTCGACCAGCACCAGATGGGCCCCGAAGGTCCGCGCCTCTTCGTGCCGCCGTTCATCGACCCCTACGAGCCCAACATCGACCCCCTCCTCAGCCAAGAGACCAACGCCCTCGGCACCTCGATGGCGGCCGAGCTGGCCATGCATGGCAAGCGCGGGGTCTCGACATCCGTCATCTACGACGCGTTCACGCCGGCCCGCGCCTATATGAACTACCACCACGGCGTGCGCATCCTGACCGAGGCCGCATCGTGCAAGATCGCCACGCCCATCGACGTCGCGCGCGAGCGGCTGCAGGCGCGGCGCGGCTTCGACCCGCTCACGGCGAACAAGGACCACCCGCTTCCCTGGACGGGCGGCCCCTGGCGGCTGCGCGACCTCTGCGACTACCAGAAGATCGCCGCCCGCGCCGTGCTGGACCACGCGGCGCGCTTCCGCGGCCGTTGGGTGCGGGGGACCTACGAGATCGGCCGCCGCGCCGTCACGCGCAGGTCGCCCCACGCCTACATCCTGCCGCCCGAGCAGCGCGATGCCGGCGCCGCCGCCGAGCTCTGCGACGTGCTGCGCCGCGGCCTGGTGGAGATCAGCGAGGCCACGGCCCCGTTCACGGCCGACGGCGTCACCTACCCGGCCGGCACCCGCGTGATCCTGCTGGCCCAGCCGTTCGGCGCGTACGCCAAGGCCCTGCTGGAGAAGCAGACCTACCCCGACCTGCGCGAGTACCCGGGCGGGCCGCCCAAGAACCCGTACGACATCACGGCCCACACGCTGCCCCTGCTGCTTGGTGTGAACGCCGTGCGCGCCGACCGCGCCTTCGAGGCCGCTCTGCGCGTCCTGCCCGAGTCCGAGGCCGCCGGCTGGCCGGGTGCCGTGGCCGGCCCCGACAACATCCCGGCCGCCGGCGGCTCGGCCGCCGCGACGGCCAAGGCCCCGGCCAGCGCCTCCGGCTGGTATCAGGCGCCGTCCAGCAGCAACGCCGCGTACCGCTTCGCCTTCGGCCAGCTGGCCAAGGGCGGCGAACTCTGGCGCGGCGCCGACGGCAGCTTCTACATGCGCGAGCCGGCCCTGGCCGGCACCGCCCCCGGCTGCCCCGTCCAGGCCGTCGAGGACGCCCCGGCTGGCGCCATGCGGCTGCGCATGCCCCGCATCGGCGTGTACCGGTCGCACGGCGCCCCCATCGACGAGGGCTGGCTGCGCTTCGTGCTCGAGGGCTTCGGCATTCCGTACAGGACCCTCTACGACCGCGACGTACGCGGCGGCGCCCTGGACCAGTGCGACGTGCTGGTGATGCCGAGCCAGCCGGCGGCGGGGATCGCCCGCGGGCTGCCGGCCGACGTCTACCCCGCCGAGTACGCGGGGGGGCTGGGCGACCTCGGCCATGAGCGGATCCTGGCCTTCGCGGAGCGCGGCGGCACCGTGCTGGCCGTCGACCAGGCCTGCGACTGGGCCATCCCGGCCCTGAAGCTTCCGGTGACCAACGTGCTGGCCGGCCAGCCTGCCAACGCCTTTTTCATCCCCGGCTCGCTGCTGCAGGTGCTGGTGGACACAGCCCACCCCCTGGGCGCGGGCATGAGCCGCCGCAGCGCCGTGCTCTTCGTCCGCGGCCCGGCCTTCGACCTGAAGGAGGGCCGCGCCGTGGCCCGCTTCGCCACGTCGGGCACCCTGCTCTCGGGCTGGGCGCTGGGGATCGACCAACTGCTGAACCGCGCCGCCGTCGCCGATGTGCCGGTGGGCCGCGGCCGGGCCGTGCTGCTGGCCTTCTCCCCCCACTTCCGGGCCCAGAGCCGGTCGACGTACCCCTTCCTCTTCAACCCGCTGCTCGTGTCGGCGGCCGCAACGGAATAACATTCGTGGCGGGGGCGCGTACGCGCCCCCGCTTCACAAAGCGCTTCGGGAGGCGGGGTGGGTTGGGCATCGTCCTACGCCCATTCCGGGCCGGGGACGGCCAGGCGGTGGCAGACCTCTTCGTGGCGACCGTTCGCACGGTCAACGCCCGCGACTACGAGCCGGCACAGGTGGCGGCCTGGTCGGCGGCCGGGGCCGACCCGGCACGCTGGGCACGCACCCTCGCGGGGCGGGCGGCCTTCATGGCCGAGGTCGGCGGCGTCGTGGCGGGTTTCGCGGACGTCACGGAGCAGGGGCTGTTCGACCATCTCTACGTCGGCCCCGGCCACCAGGGCCAGGGCGTCGGCACGGCGCTGGCCGATGCGGTGGAGGCCGCGGCGCGGGCCGGTGGCTGCGTGCAGGTCGAGGCCGAGGTCAGCGTCACGGCGCGGCCGTTCTTCGCCGCGCGCGGCTACCGCGTCGTGCGGGCCCAGGACAAGGCGGCGCACGGCCTGACCTTCCGCAACTATGTGATGGTCAAAGATCTCGCCAGCGACGGCGGTGGCGGTGCCTGAGGCTGCGCTCGGGCAGCGGCTCGCGCGCGCGAGCTGCATCACCAGGGCAAAGCCCCACGCGAGCCTGGGCCAGGCGGGCCAGAAGTAGCCGGCGCCGGAGAGCGCCCAGATGCCCACCAGGAACACCATCACCGCCACGTAGCCCCCGAGCTGGCGACGCGGAGGCTGTGCCGCGGCGCAGACGTGTCCGCGGGCGGCGGTGCGGCCGGGGCGGGCGGTTCCACGGGCGGCGGCAGATCCTGCAGCAGGCCGTCGAGCTCGCCCAGGGTGCGGGCGGCGAAGGCCTGGCGGGTTCGCTCCTCCATCTCGGCCAGGGTGAGGCGTGGGTCACCACGGCGGCGCGGTCGGCGTCCGATGCGCGGATGCCGTCCCCTGCGGTGGGCATCGCCGAATTCCCTACCCTTCCGCCTCGGATCCGCCAGGCAGCCGGATGGCGGCCACGGGTCGCCACTGAATGCCGTCCCAGGCGTTGGCCAGCAGCAGGTTCGGGCCCGGGTACAGTTCCGTGTCGAGCTGCAGGTAGAAGCGCAGGCCGGCCACGTCGGCCATCTGCAGACCGGCGGGGTCCAGCAGCTCGGCCATGGCGGCCTCGGCCAGCCGGTGCGCCTCGGCCTCCCCGGGCTGGCGCAGCAGCCCTTCGGCGCTCCGCGAGTTGCGGCGGAACACGTCGGCCAGCTGGGTCAGGATCGCGGGGTCGTCGGCTGCGGCCGCCACCTCGGCCGGAATGCCGTCGTTGTAAACGCCGCCCAATCCCAGGCCTCCCTGTGTAGGTCTTCCCCAGGCGCGCGGCACCGGACGGCATCCCGCGCGGCGCGGAGCCGCCGGACCGAGCGGCTGGCCCCCACCCGGGGCGGCGACCGGGGACGGCGCCGCGGCGCCGGTCCGAACCGTTGGCTCCGGCCCTGGGCCGGCCTCCGGCGTGCCCGCCAGCCAAGCGAGGCCTCCCGCCGACCACCGTCCGCCGGCCGGCACGGCGGCCGCCGTCCCGGGTGCCTGCCGTGTCGCGACCGCATGCACGGGCCACCGCCGCTCCGGCTGCGACGACCATTGTACGACGCCGCCCGGCCGCAGGGCGGGGTGGGACGGGTGGCGAATCCCGTCGAACCATGCTGCCCGTGGCGGTTCCCATCGGCATCCTCTTGGGTTGGCTGCGCCGCGGCCGGATCGAGAACCTGGCCCGGCTGGACGGGCGCGCGCTGGGCCTGGTGGTGGCCGCGCTCCTGGTCCGGTTGGGGCTGGAGCGGGCCCCTGGGGCGGCGACCAGCCCCGCGCTGTTGGTGGCCGCCGAGGTCGTGCTCTACGGCGGCATCTTCGGGGCGGTGGCCATGCACCGGCACCTGCGGGGCGCCTGGCTGGTGGGGGCGGGCGGCGCGTGCAACCTCCTGGCCATCGCCCTGCACGGCGGCCGCATGCCTGTCTGGACCGCCGTGGCCGGTCGCGTGGCGGCCGCCGCGCGGGCGGAGCTGCAGGCGGGCACCCTGTTGGCGCACGTGGCGATGGCCAGGCCGCAGGGCCTGGGCTGGCTCGGCGACGTCATCAGCCTGCCGGCCCCCCTGCCGGCCCAGGTGCTGAGCGTCGGTGACCTCGTCCTGATCTGCGGGGTCGTGGTCTTTGTGGCGAGCGCGATGGCGATGCGGCCGGCCGGCGTCAGCGACCGCCAGGCGAGCGGCGCTTGACGATACGGCGCGGGGGCGGCGCCGCCTCGGAGCCCGCGGCCTGCACGAGCGGCGGCGATGCCTGCGTGGAGTCCGCCTCCGCCTCGGCTTCCGCCTCCGTGGCGCGGTAGCCCTTGATACGGAAGAGGGCCCGCACGACGGCCGGGTCGAACTGCGTCCCGCTGCCGGCCAGCAGCCGCAGCACGACTTCGCGCTCGGGCAGCGCATTGCGGTACGGCCGGTCCTGCGTCATGGCGTCATAGGCGTCGGCGACGGCGATGATGCGCGAGGCCAGCGGGATCTCGCCGCCCTCGACGCGGTCGGGGTAGCCCTTGCCGTCCAGGCGCTCATGGTGGCCGCGCACCATCTCCGCCAGCGGACCGAGGTGGCGCGAAGTCTCCAGGATGTCGTCCGCCGCGGTGACGTGCAGGTCCATTGTGCTGCGCTCCTGGGCATTGAGCGGCCCCGCCTTGCCGAGGATGGCGTCGGGCACGGCCACCTTGCCCACATCGTGCAGCAGGGCGGCGTGCCGCAGCAGGTCGAGATCGGTGTCGACGATGCCAAGCTCCTTGCCCAGTTCCGTGGCCAGCAGGGCCACCCGCTCCGAGTGGCTGGCCGTCATGGGATCCTTGAAGGTGAGGGCCCGCTCCAGCACCCCGGTGATCTCGCGGTAGAAGTTGCGGTCGTTGGCGTAGAGCTGGAAGGCGACGCGCACAGCGAGCAGCATCAGGAAGATGAAGAGGATGCCGAGCAGGCCCATCTGGACGAAGATGGCCTCCATGAAGAGGCCGAGGATGGCGAAGACGATCTGGTTATAAAACCCCGCCCGCTCGATGCTGACCCAGAAGCGCACCGGGCTGCAGCGGTGCAGGGTGGCGAGCAGGCCACCGAGAACCAGCACATTGGCGGCGTTCCAAACGGCGAACATCGCAAGATAGGGGAGCAGGATCTGCGGCGTGACCGCCATGGCCGCATGACCGCCGGCCACATGGAAGGCCGTTCCCGCCGCCCATGTGCAGAGCCCGTTCATGCCGGCGTTGAAGATGACCTTGGACCAAGCGAGGCGGGTCAGCCTCTGCCCGACGAGGACACCCAGCAGCATCATGAGCGCGGCAATCGGCGGCGCCAGCCAAAGGACAGCCAGCGCACTCACAAGGGCGGTTCCGCTGACGATTACATTGTCGCTGAGCCTAACCGACCCTACCTCGCTCAGGACCGCCAAGGCGAGGCAGCAGCCGATGAGGACAACGTCACCCAAACCGGTCAGCCGCGCGGCCGAAACGGCGATCACCATCACTGAACCCGCGAACGCGGCGGCCACGTAGGCCTGAACGGCGCGGCTCAGCCACCCAGCCTCCTGTCAGCCTGCATCCGGTCAAGTCCCAGCGGAAGAACGACGCCTATCCCCAACCGAAACCGGCACCTGCCGCGAGAGCAGCTCCCGCAACCGCGAGGACTGCGACGCAGATCCGAATCCACTTTGCCATCACCCATGACCTCCTTTTCGAGGCAGGGGCTGGCTTCGCTGATCTGCGCGGCGGTCTGGATTCCGCCTTAGGCTTCGCTCATCGTTCCTTCCGCCAAAATCCGGTAAACGACAAGATAATTCGACAAGGGTACTCCCATTCCTTCTTATCGCTTCCTGCACCTTTCAGGGGGAAATTAGGATCGACGGAGGTGTGGGGGGCCTGCCGGGGCGGCTTCGTCGCCCTTCAGGACCAGGCGGCGCGGCGGGGGTGCAGCAGGCGGCCGGCGAGGGCCCGCTCCTCGACCAGGCGGCCGACGCCGCGCGCCACGGCGAGCTGCGGCTGCTCGGCGAGCACGGCGGCCACGCTCGTCCGCTCGCTGATGACCACATCCAGCCCGGGCAGCTGCGCGAGCCCGCCCGTGAGGAGGATGCCGCGGTCCATCACGTCGGCAGCCAGCTCCGGCGGGGTGACGGACAGGGTCATCTCGACGGCGGTCAGGATCTGCTCCAGCGGGCCGGAGATGGCCTCGCGCACCTCCGCGGCCGTGATCTCCATCTCGCGGGGCAGGCCGGTCACCATATCGCGGCCGTGCAGGGATGTCCTGTCCCCGGCACACGGGCGCATGGCACCCAGCTCGATCTTCAGGGCCTCCGCGGTCGGCTGGCCGATGATGAGGCCATGGCGCCACCGCACGTGGTCCATGATGGCCTCGTCCATATCGTCGCCGGCCACACGCACCGACGTGTGTGCCACGACCCCGCCCATCGAGGTGACGGCGACCTCGGTCGTGCCGCCGCCGATGGCCACGACCATGCAGCCCGCTGGCTCCTCGACGGGCAGCCCGGCACCGATCGCCGCCGCCAGCGGCTCGTCGACAAGGACCGCCGCGCGCGCCCCCGCCCTGAGCACGGCGTCGCGCACGGCCCGGCGCTCGACGGACGTGGCGCCGGCCGGCACGGCCATGACCAGCCGCGGCCAGCCGCGCAGGCTGTGCGCCGCCCGCAGGAAGCAGCGCAGCATCGTGTGCGTGACCTCGAAGTCCGCGACGGCGCCGCCGCGTACAGGCCGGATCGTGGTGATGTCACGGGGGGTGCGGCCGATCATGCGCTGGGCCGCCCGGCCCACGGCCACCACCCGGCGCCGGTCGGCGCCGATGGCCACCACGCTGGGCTCCTGGACGACGATACCGCGTCCCTGGGCGTACACGACCGTATTGGCGGTGCCTGGGTCGATGCCGAGGTCGGCGACGAGCGGCGAGAGGACGCGCGGCAGCAGGCCGGGGCTCGGCCGCGGCGGGCGGAAATGCGCTCGCAGCGGCCGGGATGCGGTCGCGGGCACGGCGGGTGACCTCCCCACGCGTGGGCACGCCGCCGGTCAGGCGGCGGCGAAAGGGCTCGGCCCCTTCTCCTGCAGTACGATTCGCGCGCTCGCGCGCGAATGTGGCGGTCGCCACGAAGCGGTAGAGTGGGGATATGAATGTCGCTGCACTTGTCGCCGAGCTGTTCTTCGCCTCGAAGGTCGAGGCCGTGCTCGCCCAGCTGGGCTGCCCGGTCCGCGTGCTGATGGCGGCGGACGTCGACTCGCTCGCCTCGGCGCCGCCGGACCTGCTGGTGCTCGATCTCGGGCTGCCGCCCGAGGTGCGCGCGGCGGCCGTGACCGCCATGCGGGCCGCGGGGCGGCCCGTGATCGCGGTGGGCTCGCACGTCGACACCGAATCCCAGCAGTGGGCCCGGCAGGCTGGCTGTGCGGAAGTCCTGACGCGCGGCGCGGTCGAGCGGGCCCTCGGCCCGCTGACGGCCAAGCACCTCGCCCGGCTGCCGTGATTGCGGCCGCGAGAGCGGCACGGGCCCCAAAACCACGGGCGGTGGCGGGAGCGGTAGGCCCCCCAAAACCACGGACGGTGGCGGGAGCGGTAGGATACCTGCTACCGCGCGCCCTCCACGGTGAGCGAGCCCCAGGCGTCCAGCCGTCCCCGGGAAATGTGAAAGCTCTCATGGATCGCGTCGCGGCCGAGCTCCACCAGATGGGCGGCCGCCCGGCGCAGATCCCCGCCGCCGTCACGCCGCAGCAGCTCGTGGACCGCGCTCTGCCAGCCGAGGGGCGGGTTCAGGGCGCGGAACTCGGGCAGCAGCCAGGTCCGCGGGGGCTGGCCGCGGCCGTCCAGGCCGAAGTGCAGCCGCATGGCGGCCTCGGCGACCTGATAGGCGGCGACCGCCACGGCGTCGGGGTCGCGCCGCCGCTGCTGGTGGGCCAGGCCCTGCCACAGCGTGCGCAGCTCGACATACGCGGCCAGGCACTCACGCTGGCGGACGGTCACGTCGGCGTCCACCTTCGCCCGGACCAGTGTGCTCACGCGGCCGTCGCCGTCCCAGATGACCCGGGCCCGGGCGTACTCGAAGCGCTGCTCGGGCCCCCAGGACTCGCGCAGCAGGCCGGAGAGGGCAAGGCCCCGGCCCGTGACGACCCTGCCGCCGGCGACGTCGCGCACGATCTGGCGACCGCCGTCCCAATCCCTGGCGAAC
>JAJYVM010000073.1 GCA_021792015.1 Bacillota bacterium
CGCTGAGTACGGGATGTCGAACAGTTGCCGCGGGCCAAGGGCGCCGATGTCGCGCCCGTGCAGGGCCAGGTAGGTCCCGATCAAGCTGGAGAAGAAGACGCACTCCGAGCCCAGGAACATCCAGAACCCGAGACGCTGGTTCTCGACGATCAGGCCGTGGCCCTCGTGGGCGGCGCCCGGAGCCTCCATCGCATGGCTGCTCACGCGTGCTCACCCCCAGCGTCGACGATGTCGACCATCATGCCCGGGTCCTTATCGAACATCCACCGGAACAGGAAGAAGAACATCGCCAGCAGCCCCAGCACCGCCAGCGCCCACACGTGGAACAGTGCGCCGTAGGAGGCCACCATCATCGCCAGCGTCAGGTAGAGGGGCAGCGGCGTCTGCACCGGCATGTGCACCTTGCCGCCATGGTGGCCGTCCCCCTCGTCCGCGCCCGCCGTGTCCACGGGGATCATCTGGCCGTTCCCCGTCTGCTTCTCCACCCAGAGCGGGTCGCGGCCGCGCACCAGGGGGATCTGCGCAAAGTCGTAGGCGGGCGCCGGCGAGGTCGTCGACCACTCCAGGGTCCGGGCATCCCACGGGTCGCCTCCGGACGGCTGGCCGTGGCGCCAGGCCCAGAGCAGGTTGACCAGGAACAGCACGAATCCGGCCGTGAGCACGAAGACGCCCATCGTCGAGACGTAGTTCATTGAACTGAAGCCGAGGCCGGGCGGGTAGGTGAACACGCGCCGGGGCATGCCCAGCAGCCCGAGGAAGTGCATGGGGAAGAACGTGATGTTGAACCCGATGAACAGGAGCCAGAACTGCCACTTGCCCAGGCTCTCGGACAGCAGGCGCCCCGTGATCTTGGGGTACCAGTAGTAGCCGGCCGCGAACAGGGCCATCAGCGACCCGCCGATCAGCACGTAGTGAATGTGCGCCACCACGAAATAGCTGTCATTGTACTGCAGGTCGGCCGGCGCCGACGCCAGCATGACGCCGCTGAACCCGCCGATCGTGAACGTCGCGAGGAACCCCGTCGCGTACATCATGGCCGTGGTGAAGCGGATGCGCCCGCCCCACATCGTCGCCAGCCAGTTGAAGATCTTCACGCCCGTCGGCACCGCGATCAGCATCGACGTGATCGCGAACACGGAGTTGACCAGCGGCCCGTAGCCGACGGTGAACATGTGGTGGCTCCAAACCATGAAGGACATGAAGCCGATGGCCAGCGTGGCGAACACCATGCTGGAATACCCGAACAGGGGCTTGCGCGAGAAGGTGGGGATCACCTCGGAGATCATCCCGAAGGCGGGCATGATCAGGATATAGACCTCCGGATGCCCGAAGATCCAGAACAGTTGCTGCCAGAGCAGCGCGTTGCCGCCGACGGCCGGATTGAAGAAGCCGGTACCGAAGAAGCGGTCGAAGAACAGCAGGACCAGGTCGGCCGTCAGGGCCGGCATCGCGAAGATCAGCAGCACAGACATGACGACCGCGGTCCACATGAACAAGGGCAGGCGCATCGGGTGCATGCCCGGCGCTCGCATGTTGACGATGGTCGTCAGGAAGTTGATGCCTGTGATCAGGCTGCCGAGCCCGGCGACGAGCAGGCCGACCACGTAGAAGTCAATGCCGGATCCCGTGTAGGGCGGCGAATTCAGCGGCGCGTAGTTGAACCAACCGGCATCGGGGGCCCCGCCCGTGAACCAACTGGTGTAGAGGATGAGTCCGCCACCGATCGTCAGCCAGAGGCCCAGGGTGTTCAGCCGCGGGAACGCCACGTCGCGGGCCCCGATCTGAAGCGGCAGGATCACGTTGATGAACCCGTTCGACAGCGGCATGACGACCAAGAAGATCATCGTCAGCCCGTGCATCGTGAACAACTGGTTGAACAGCGTCGCCGAAACCAGTGTGTTGTTGGGCACGGCCAGCTGCAGGCGCATCAAGAAGGCCTCGCCGCCACCCAGGAACAGGAAGACGCAGGACGCCAGGATGTACATGATGCCGATCCGCTTGTGATCGACGGTCGTCAGCCAGCCCCAAAGCCCCGGCGGCTCGCCCGGCCGTGCGTAGCTGCGAGGATGTACGCGCTCGGAAACCGCAGCCATGGACCTCGCTCCTTCCGCGCCGCGGGGCCTACTTCTGCTCTTCCAGGTACGCCGTCAGGTCCGTGATCTGCTGCTTGGACAGATGCAGGTTCGGCATGATGACATCCGGCATCAGGGCTGGCGGGTCGGCCAACCACCTGGCCATGTTGGCGTCGGTGTTGCTTAGGCTGTCCGAGGCGATCCCCTTGCGCAGCCCGAGGTTGGTCAGGTTCGGGCCAATCGTGCCCTGGAAGGTCGTCCCGTCGATGGTGTGGCACGCGCTGCAGCCAAGGGTGGCGAAGTCCTTGAAGCCGGCCTGGGCGGCGGGCGTCTGGGGCGTGGTGTTCGGGTGCTGCATCGTGTGCACCCAGGCCGTCCAGGCGCTGGGCGAGTCGGCGATCACGGAGAAGCGCATGAGCGCATGCGAGGCGCCGCACAGCTCCGCGCACTGCCCCGAGTAGTCGCCGGGCTTGGAAGCCTCCAGCCACATGCTGTTCGTCCGCCCCGGCACGGCGTCGAGCTTGCCGGCGAGGCGCGGCACCCAGAAGCTGTGGATCACGTCTGCGGATGTGAGGCTGAGGCTGATCTGCGTGCCGGCGGGAATGTGCATCTCGTCGGCGGTGACGATGTGCAGGCTCGGGTAGTCGAACTCCCACCACCACTGGTGGCCGACCACGTTGACCTGAAGGGCCGTCGACGGATCCGGCGCGCTGGCGGCGGCGAACGAATCCTTGACCGTGGGCACCGCCAGAACGGCCAGCAGGAGCACCGGGATGACGGTCCACACGAACTCCAGGCGCGTGTTGCCCTCGACCTGCTCAGGCAGTGCGCTTTCGCCGCGCCGGGCGCGGAAGCGGAAGATGATGGCCACCAGCAGCCCGAGGACGATGACGCCGACACCGAGCATGATCCAAAAGCCGAGGCCGATGACCTGGAGTTCCATGTTGGCGACGGGTCCCGCCGGATTGAGCGCGGACTGCGGTGCCTGGCCGCATCCCGCCAGAGCCAGGACCGCCAGGACGAGCACCGCCGCCGCAGTCCACCGCTTCGCCCCGGAACGCCGTGCCCCCCGCAACCCGCACCGCCCCCGCTCCGCCTCATGACGCATGAGCCCGCAAAATCCAAGGAATAACGTAACCGGTTTGCTCCGGGGCCTCAACAACCCCAATGGGTGATGATGCCCGAAGGCAAATCGCGCCAATCCGGACGCCGATCTCCATACCTTCCACTCGGGGCCCACATATCCCTCCGGCGCGCCGTTGCGCAGCCCACCATGCGCGCGACCGCCCGCCCGGACCCGTGCGGCTATGGGAGGCATCACCTGGCCAATCCTGTCCCCGGCTCGCGCCGCCGCGGCAAGCCGCACCCCGCCGTGCCGCCAGCCCGGCCGCGGGGTGGCGCCGCCACTGCGGCGGGACGATAATCAACCCCAGACTCTTGAGACTCATGAGTGCACGGACGAACCCGTGCGCTCCGCGTGGAGGTCTTCGGTCCGTGCGCGCCAATTCGCGAATCCTCGCCGTCTATCTGGCGGGCGTGTTCATCGGGTCCCTGGACACCAACGTCCTGGGACCCGTGCTGCCAAGCATCGCGCGCGGCCTGCACGTGTCGTTCGCCTGGACCGCCTGGACCGTTACGGCTTACATGGTGGCCTACGTCACCTCGACGGCCATCGGCGGCGCCAGCGGCGACCGCTACGGCCGCCACCGCCTCTTCGTGCTCGGCATCGCCGGCTTTGGCGCCGCCTCGCTGCTGGCGGCCCTGTCCCAGGGATTCGGCATCTTCGTCCTGGCCCGGGTCATCCAGGGCGCCGCGGCCGGCCTGGTCTACCCGAATGCCATGGCGCAGGGCACGGACCAGTTCCCGCCCGAGCGGCGCGGGGCCGCCCTCGGCCTCTTCGGCGCGATCTTCGGCCTGGCGACCATCATCGGGCCAAATGTGGGCGGCGCCCTCGGCCAGTACGTGGGCTGGCAGTCGATCTTCTGGCTGAACGTGCCGTTCGCGCTCATCGTGCTGGCGATGGCCCGCGGCCTGCCCGCCGGCGCCAGCCGCGCCGCACAGGCGGTGCCGGACTGGCTGGGCGGCGTCGGCTTCGCCGGCTTCCTGGCTTCCCTGCTGCTGCTGATCAGCACCGGACAGCCGCTCATCGCCGCCGCCTGCGCCGCCTGCCTCGTCCTCTTCCTGGCCCGCCAGCGGGGCGCCGCCAAGCCCTTCCTGGACGCGCGGCCGCTGCGCAGCGGCCGCGGTGTCGCGATCATCGCGGGGGCAGCGCTGGTCGGTTACGACCTGGCGGCCGCGGTGTTCGTGCCCACCCTGGCGCAGCGGGCCCTGCATTTCTCAGTGCTGCAATCGGGTCTCGCCCTGATGCCCGCCGCCGTGTCGGGCGCCGTGCTGGCGGGCGTGGCCGGCGTGATGTCCGATCGGGTCGGCCCCCGCATCCTGCTGCAGATCGGTATGGTGGCGGCCGTCGCGGGCGGCGTTCTGCTCTCGCTGCCCCACCTCACCCTGGCGGCCTTCTTCTCCGCCATGGTCCTCTTCGGCATCGCCACCTCGCTGACGCTGAGCGCACCGCTCAACCGGCTCGGCATGGCCCTCTACCGCGACGAGCAATCCGCCGAGGCGCTCTCGCTGATGGCGGTTTTCCGCTCCGTGGGCCTGGCCGCCGGGGCCGTCCTGATGACCCTCGCCCTCGGCTGGCGGGGCTTTCCCGCCATGTTCGGCAGCGTGGCCCTGGCCTCGCTCCTGGGCGCCGTGGCCTTCACCATGGTGCCGGATGTCCGCCCGGCCGCGCGAGGGATCGCACGGGTTCCGCCCGCGCGATCGCGGGTGTAGGGATCGCCACGGGTTCCGCCCGCGCGATCGCGAGTTCAAGGAGGGCAACCGCTTGACGACTGAAGTCGCCCCCGGCGTCCACCTGGTCGAGATTCCGATCCCCGTCGCCCTCCGCGTGGTGAACTGTTACGTCCTGCGCGCCGCCGACGGGGTCACGATCGTCGACACCGGCTTTCACACGCCGCCGACCGAGGAGGCGTGGCGGGCGGCCCTGGCGGAGCTGGGCCTCGGCTTCGGCGATATCGCCAAGATCGTGGTGACCCACTTCCACCCCGACCACTACGGCGCGGCGGGCTGGCTGCAGCAGCAGACGGGCGCGCCCGTCCTGATGCCGGCGACGGAGCGGCCCCAGGTGGAGCGCACCTGGTCGGCGGGCAGCAACGTCGCCGGGTCGCTGACCAGCTTCTTCGCCGGCCACGGCCTGCCCCCGGAGCTCGGCGAGGCCATCGCCGACGTCCAGAACCTGCAGCGCAGCCGCGTGCAGCCCCAGCCGCGGATCACCTGGCTGCCCGAAGGCCGGCCGGTGGCCTTCGGCGGCCGCACGTGGCTTCCGATTTGGACGCCCGGCCACAGCGAGGGCCTGATGGTCTTCTGGTCGGAGACCGACCGCCTGCTGCTGGCCGATGACATGATCCTGCAGCGCATCACGCCCAACATCAGCCTCTGGCCGGGTATGAAGGTCAACCCGCTGCGGCAGTACCTGGCCTCCCTCGACAAGGTGGCGCCGCTGCCGGCCGCGCTGACGCTGACCGGCCATCGCCGGCTGGTCGAGGACCTGCAGCTGCGCGTCGCCGAGCTGAAGGAGCACCACCGGAGCCGCCTGCAGATTGTGCGCGACGCCGTCGCCGACGGCAAGCGCGACGCCTGGAGCGTGGGGCTGGTCGTCTTCGGGCCCCACGACGACCCGCACAACGTCCGGTTCGCCCTCGCCGAAACCCTCGCCCACCTGGAGTACCTGGTGGAGGAGGGAGCCCTCCTGCGGCAGCAGGAGGACTCCCAGGTCCGCTACAGGATCGCCAGCGCCTGAGCCAGCGCGTGGACCACCCGGTTCTGCTCGCGGGTGAGATCGACCGCCAGGAACCGGGCCGCATCCGGATCCGCCCCGGCCAGCGCCCTGGCCGGCTGCAGGCCCGGCAGCAGGCCCACCGGCAGCGCCGGGTCGTGGCCGAACCGCCCGGCCCGCGTGTAGAGCACGGGGTTGATGAGGCGCGCGAGGGCCTTCTGGGTCGCATCGTCCGGCTGCTTGCCGGCAAGGGCCGCGCCGAGGGCGTCGGCCGCCGCGAGGCTGGGACGCAGGTCGAACCCGAACTCCGACAGCCCATGTAGCACGTGGCGCACTTCGTGCGCCGCGTCCTCGAACCGGAACGGCAGCCGCTGGTCCGTACAGAGCCGCGCCACCACGCCGACGTACAGGCGCGCGTCCCGCGCCAGGGCGTCCGCGTCCATGTGGTCGAAGGTGTCGTCGGGGCTGTGCCACCACCAGGCCGTTCCCCCGGTCCGGCGCTGCCCGCGAGCCGCGGTGATGCCCGCCGTGAGGTCGTCGCCAGCCGCCTGCGTGGACACCCCGCCCAGCACGGCCGTCGCGCCGAGGCCCCAAAACGACTGGTCGTGGCTGCGGCTCATCGGCCGGCCGTCGCACCCGGCGTAGCCCTGCGCCGCGTAGACCTCCGCCACGACACGCCGCGCCTCGGCCATCACCAGCGGGTTGAGGTCGACGACGGAGCCCTTGGCGCCGGAGGAGTCCACATTGACGTGCGCGACGCAGTGGGCGTCGAGGTCGGCGAACGCGTGGTCGACGTACCACGTCGAGCTGGAATAGCGCCCGTGGGAGTGGCCGGACCAGAAGGCCAGCCGCAGGCGGCGCTTCAGGTCGGATGCGTGCTGGGCCAGAACCCGCCCCGTCTCCACCATGACGGCGTTGGCGCCGCCGTTGTCCATCACGCCGTAGTACCAGGAGTCCACGTGGCCGCTGAAGAGGACGAAGTCGTCGCCCGAGCCGATCTCGGCGACCAGGGTCGGCGTCCGGCGCCAGCCGGTGTCGCTGGCGGCCAGGATGCGCACCCGCACGGTGCCGGCGGCGAGGCGGGCGCGCAGGGCCGCCCCCGCATCCCGGTTGACGGAGACGACCGTGACGTCGGGCAGCTGCCCCAATTCGGCCGCCCCGGGGCTGCCCCAGACGGGCGACACGATCATCTCGTGGATCTCGGGACCGGGGTTGACCATGATGACGGCACCGGCACCAGCCGCCCTGGCGGCCACCGCGCCGCCCGGCGAGGCCAGCCCGTCCAGCAGCACGGCCTTGCCGCGCGCGGACCCGTCCACCGGCATGGCGCCCTTGCCGTCGAGCAGGTCGAGGTCGATGCCGCCCGCTGGGGTCGAGCGGCTGAAGCTGTGGGTGATGGCGTAAAAACCCTCGGTGATGGGGCCGATCACCTGCACGCCGGCCGCCAGGGGCAGGCTGATGTACGCGTCGTGCTCGGTCAGCGTCGTCGTGAAGCCGTACCCGTCCAGGCGCTCCCGCAGGCGGGCGAAGGCCTCGCGCTCGTCGGCCGAGCCCGACAGCCGCTTGAGGTCGCCGATGAGGCTGAGGTGGTCCCAGGCGTGCGCCGCACTGACCAGGTCCTCCAAACTCACACCCCCCGCAGGGGGCATTCCACGCCGTCTGGCAGCCTCCTACTGCATGCGCCGCATGGCATACAGGATGCCCAGGGTCCCGCCGACGAGGAACGGGTACATCAGGGGATACACGGTCGCAACGTAGGCGAGCGTAATGATCCCGTGCACCAGGTGCGACGGGTGCACCGTCAGCTCGAGCGCGAACAGCCCGAACGCCAGAATCAGGTAAGGGATCCAGACGGTCACGATCAGCATGGCGCCGAAGTCGCCGGGCGTGGGCGCCAGGACGATGCCGCAGTTCGGGCAGTGGTGCCGCACGCGAAACCAGCCGTCGAAGATGGGGCCCTCATGGCAGTGCGGGCAGCGGCGGCGCAGCCCCGAGCTGAGCGCGGCGCCGAGGTGGTCGAAAAACGAGCCCTCGCCGGGCTTGATCTCCTTCACAGACAATCGCGAGGCGCCTCCCTACCGTCATTCAGCCTGCCCGCGCCAGGATGCGGCCATGACGACGCCACCGCCCCTGAGCGGCGCCATGTCCGGCCGGCGCCGCCAGCCGCGAATATGCGCCATGATCGGGCGAACTGGGTCGCCGCGGGCGCCGCCGTCCCTTCGGCCGCCCTTCCGGCCCATCCGACCCTCCCTGCGCCGCCGTCCTGCCCTTACCATGGAGACGTGGATGGAGGCAGAAGGGGGCACGGGCCTTGCCGCGCAAGATCCTGGTGGCGACCGACGGCTCCCGGGGCGCCCAGGCCGCGGCCCGCTGGGCGGCCGTGCTGGCTGCCGCCTGCGGGGCGCGCATGTCGCTCGCGCACGTGCTGCCGGCGCTCCCGCTCGCCCTGCCCGACGGCATGATCTTCGACCGCGGCGCCATGGAGGCGATGGCGGCGCCGGCCCTCGCGGCGGCCCTGGCGTCGCTGCCGCCCGGCGCGCAGGCGGACACCCGCGTGCTGCTTGGCGCCGCCGGCGAGCGTCTGGCCGCCCTCGCCGAGGAGGAAGCCTACGACCTCATCGCCGTGGGCCGGCGCGGCCTCAACCCCCTCGCGCAGCTGATCGTGGGCAGCGTCAGCGGCCGCGTGCTGCAGCTGGCGAGGTGCCCGGTGGTGGTCGTTCAGGGCCTGAAGACCGACGGAGACTTCAAGGAGGGCTCACCCATGCTGCGCAAGGTTCTGCTGGCCGTCGACGGTTCGCCGAGCTCGCTAGCGGCCGCCCGCTGGGTCGCCGCGCTGGCGCAGCACCTGCCCGACCTGCACGTGACCGCCGTGACCGTGGTGCGCGACCCCCGCCTGGCCGCCAGCACGCTGGCAGGCGCGTACATCCCGACCGAGCTCATGGACCCTGAGAGCCTGCAGGCCATGGGCCAGGGGGTGCTGGATACGGCGCGCGCCTGCCTCGCCGACGCCGTGCACGACTACGATGGCCGCGTGCTGGTGGGTTCCGCCGCCGAGGGCATCGTCCAACTGGCGGAGGAGGGCGGCTTCGACCTGATCGCCATGGGCCGGCGCGGCCTCAACCCCATCGCCCAGCTGGTGCTGGGCAGCGTCAGCGAGCGCGTGGTGCACCTGGCGCCCTGCCCCGTGGTCATCGTGCGCGACTGACCGGGCCGCCCGCCGCTCGGATTGCGCGTCCTGGTCGCTCGGCCTGCTCCATGCTCGGGCCGCTTCGACCCAGCTTCGCTTTGGCCGCCCAGACCCCGGGAACCGACGCGAAAGGGCGGCGCGCATGCGCCGCCCTTCACGAATCGCGCTGGGTCCGGACCTACATGTCCATGTCGGGCATGCCGCCGCCCGGCATGCCGTTGTCCTTCTTCTTCTCCGGGATGTCGGCCACCAGCGATTCGGACATCAGGACCATGTTGGCCACGCTGGCCGCGTTCTGCAGGGCCGAGCGGTCGACCTTGGCCGGGTCGACGACGCCAGCCTTCAGCATGTCCTCGTACTGCAGCGTGACGGCGTTGAAGCCCTGGCCGAGCGGCAGGGCGCGCACCTTCTCCGCGACGACGGCGCCGTCGAGGCCGGCGTTGGTCGCGATCTGGCGCACCGGCTCCTCGAGCGCGCGGCGCACGATGTCGGCGCCCGTCTCCTCGTCGCGGTTGTCGTGCTTGAGCTTCTCGATCGCCTTGATGGCGTGCAGGTAGGCGACGCCGCCTCCCGGCACGATGCCCTCCTCGACGGAGGCGCGGGTCGCGGCGAGGGCGTCCTCGATCCGGTACTTCTTCTCCTTGAGCTCGACCTCGGTCGCGGCGCCGACCTGGACGACGGCCACGCCGCCGGCCAGCTTGGCCAGGCGCTCCTGCAGCTTCTCGCGGTCGAAGTCGCTCGTCGTGTCCTCGATCTGCTTCTTGATCGCGGCGATGCGCTTGTGGATGGCGTCCTTGCTGCCCTTGCCGTCGACGATCGTCGTCTCTTCCTTGGCGATCTTCACGCGCTCGGCGCGGCCAAACATGTCGATATTGACGTTCTCCAGCTTGAGGCCGAGCTCGTCGGAGACGACCTGGCCGCCCGTGAGGATCGCGATGTCCTCCAGCATGGCCTTGCGGCGGTCGCCGAAGCCGGGGGCCTTGACGGCGCAGGTGTTGAGCGTGCCGCGGATCTTGTTGACGACGAGCGTGGCCAGGGCCTCGCCCTCGATGTCCTCGGCGATGATCAGGAGGGGCTTGCCGCGCTGGACGACCTTCTCCAGGACCGGCAGCAGGTCGTTGATGGCGCTGATCTTCTTGTCGGTGATCAGGAGGTAGGGGTCCTCGAGCGTGGCCTCCATGGCCTCGGTGTCGGTGACGAAGTACGGGGAGAGGTAGCCGCGGTCGAACTGCATGCCCTCGACCGTCTCGATCTCCGTCTCGAGGGTCTTGGCCTCCTCGACCGTGATGACGCCTTCCTTGCCGACCTTGTCCATGGCGTCGGCGATCATCTTACCGACCGCCGGGTCCTTGGACGAGCAGGTGGCGACCTCCTCGATGTCCTTCCTGCCCGCGACCGGCTTGCTGATCTTCTTGATCTCCTCGACGGCGGCCGTGACGGCCTTGTCGATGCCGCGGCGCAGGGCGACGGGGTTGGCGCCGGCGACCACGTTCTTCAGGGCCTCGCGAACCATGGCCTGGGCCAGCACGATGGCGGTGGTGGTGCCGTCGCCGGCCACGTCGTTGGTCTTGGTGGCGACTTCCTTCAGAAGCTGCGCGCCCATGTTCTCGAAGGGGTCCTCGAGCTCGATGTCGCGGGCGATGGTGACGCCGTCGTCCACGACGTTGGGCGCCCCGAACTTCTTCTCCAGCACGACCGTGCGGCCGCGCGGGCCGAGCGTGACCTTGACGGTGTTCGCCATGCTGTTGATACCGCGCTCGAGCGCGCGCCGCGCCTTCTCATCAAAAACAATCTGCTTGGCCATCGGGTTCCCTCCCTCTGGGGGACTGCCTGTGGTGGGGTCCGTGCGACTTGGCGAAGCGGCGGCCGGTCGGCTACCGGTCGACGATCGCCAGGATGTCGCGCTCGCTCAGGATCAGCAGCTCCTCGCCGCTCAGCTTGACCTCGGTGCCCGCGTACTTGCTGAAGATGATGGTGTCACCCTCGGACACGTCGAGCGGGCGGCGCTCCTTGCTGTTCTCCACGTACGCGCCGTTGCCGACCGCCAGGACCTTGCCCTGCTGGGGCTTCTCCTTGGCCGTGTCGGGCAGGACGATGCCGCTGGCCGTGCGCTCCTCCTGCTCGAGGACCTTCACCACGACGCGGTCGCCCAGGGGCCGGATCTTATGCGTTTCCTTCTTCTTCTCCGCCGGCTGGCTCATGGGCCGACTCCTCCCTTCCCCGGTACAGCTCCGCCTTGTTAGCACTCGGGCTCAGTGAGTGCTAACTCCAAGGGCTATGATAGATAAGCCCAGCGCACGGAGTCAACAGGTGGCCGAGGGAATTGCCGCCGGAACCTCGGATGGGCCTCGCCCGCGGGCCGGATGGGCTGTCACGCGTCCCGGGCGTGCGCCCGGGACGCCGCCGATTCCGTTCCGATGCGGGTGTGGCGGACATGGCGGGTGGCGGATGCATCCGGCATGGCCTGCGCCATCCGTGGCTGCGGGGACGCGGTGACGGGAGCCGGACCACGCTGACACGACGGCACGGGGTTCGTTCCGTCGCGACCGCCGCGCGGAACGCACGACCGATCAGCCCGGCGGGTGGCCCTCCGCCTGGCGGCGCCGCAGGCCCTGCATCACATCGGGCGAAAAGCCCGCGATCTCGGCGAGCGTCATGAGCGGGTCGGGAAGGGGGTCGGCGGCCAGCCACACCGTGCGCAGCCAGAACCCGGGCAGCACGCGCGCGCGGTAGACGCCATCGGCATCAGGCGTGACAGGCTGGTAGCTGCCGTCCTGCCCCAGGACCCAAAAGTCTGCCCGCTGGCGGCCGGGACGCGGGTCGACAACCCAATACTCCCGGACGCCCGCCTCCTGGTACTCATAGAACTTTTCGCCGCGATCCCGGCCCACGCTGTCGTCCGAGACAACCTCGACGGCCAGGTCGGCGGCACCTTCAAGACACTCAGGCGTGATCGCGCCCGCATGGGCGGCGTCGATGAACTGCACATCGGGCTCCCGTGCCGGCCCCTCCGGACCGAGACGCATGGCA
>JAJYVM010000074.1 GCA_021792015.1 Bacillota bacterium
CCCCATGGCGGGCGCCCCGGACGGCCAGGCGCGCGAGGAACCCCTGCCGCTCCCCGATGGCCGCGAGATCGCCGTCACGGCGGTGTCCATGGGCAACCCGCACGCCGTGGTGTTTCTGGGCCGGCCGCCGGTCGACGCCGACGTGCTGGGCGACGGGCCCCTGCTGGAGCGCCACCCCGCCTTCCCACGCCGCGCCAACGTCGAGTTCATCCAGGTCCTCGGGCCGAACGAGCTGCGCATGCGCGTGTGGGAGCGGGGCAGCGGCGAGACGCTGGCCTGCGGGACGGGCGCCTGCGCCTCGCTGGTGGCGGCGTCCCTGACCGGCCGCACGGGCCGCGCGGCCACGGTGCACCTGCTGGGCGGCGACCTGGAGATCGAGTGGTCGGAGGCCGACGGGCACGTGTACCTGAGCGGGCCGACGGTGGAAGTGTTCCGCGGCAGCTACGACCCGCGCTGACGGCCCGAAGCGCGGGTGTTGTGCCGCGACGCGCATGCGTCGCGGCCGCGAAGGATTCCGAAGCCGGAACCCCGTGAGGAGTGGCGTAACCCCGTGCGCACCGCCCAGCGCCTCAGCCGCATCCCGCCCTACCTGTTCGCCGAGCTCAACCGGCGGCGCGACGAGGCCATCGCCCGCGGCGTCGACGTCATCGACCTCGGCGTCGGCGACCCCGACCGGCCGACGCCCGCGCCGATCGTGGCGCAGTTGGCCGAGGAGGCGAAGGTGGCCGCGCACCACCGCTACCCGGCCTACGAGGGCGGGGCGGAGTTCCGCAAGGCGGCGGCCGCGTACATGCACCGGCGCTTCGGGGTCGCGGTCGATCCGGCGCGCGAGGTGATCGCGCTCATCGGCTCCAAGGAGGGGCTCGCCCACATGGTGTGGGCCCTCTGCGACCCCGGCGACGTCATGCTCTGCGCCGAGCCGGCCTACCCCGTGCCGCGCATGCACACGCTGCTCTGCGGGGGCGAGCCGGTCACGGTGCCGCTGCTGCCCGAGCGCGGGTGGCTGCCGGATCTCGACGCGATCCCCGAGGCGGCGGCGCGGCGGGCCAAGGCGCTGTTCCTCAACTACCCGAACAACCCCACGGCGGGGGTGGCCGACCTCGCCTTCTTCGAGCGGGCGGTGGCCTTCTGCCGGCGCTGGGACATCCTGCTGGTGCACGACGCGGCCTACGCGGAGGTCGGCTTCGACGGCTACCGGGCGCCCAGCGTGCTGGAGGTGCCGGGCGCGGCGGAGGTGGCCATCGAGTTCCACTCGCTCAGCAAGACGTTCAACATGACGGGCTGGCGCCTGGGCTGGGCGGCCGGGTCCGCGGAGGCCGTGCGCGCACTGGGCACCATCAAGACGAACACGGACAGCGGGCAGTGGACGGCCATCCAGGCGGCGGGCAGCTTCGCGCTGGAGAAGCTGGGGCCGGAGAGCATCGCCGAGACCCAGGCCGTGTACAGGCAGCGGCGCGACGTCATGGTGGCGGCGCTGCGGGCGGCGGGCGTCGATGTGGCGGCGCCGCGGGCCACCTTCTACCTGTGGTGCCCGGTGCCGGCGGGATACGACTCGGCCGGCTTCGCGGCGGAGGTGCTGGGCAAGGCCGGGGTCGTGGTGGCGCCCGGCACGGGCTACGGTGCATGTGGCGAGGGCTACTTCCGCATCTCGCTGACGGTGCCGGACGAGCGGCTGCGGGAGGCGGCGGGGCGCATCAGCCGCATGCGGGGGTAGGCGGGGGTGGCCGGACGCGCCTCTGCGCGGCCGGCTGGCGCCGCCAGGTGCGGGGCCGTCGTGGACCGGCGGTGGTATGAGCCGGCGACCGAGCCGGCGGCCGAGCCGGCGACCGAAGCGGTGGTGAGTCGCGGTGGGGGGAGCCGCGGCCGGCGCAGGTGCGCGGCGAGGACGGGGGGAGCCATGGCGGCGTCGGTGCCGGTGGTGGAGGCGGCCCTGTCGGCGCTGCGCGCGGCCCTCGGGTCGCGGCTGGTCGCCGTCGTGCTGGCCGGCAGCCACGCGGCGGACCGGGCGCGCCCCGGCTCGGACGTCAACCTCATCGTCGTGGCGGACGGGCTGCCGCCGCCCGGGCCCGAGCGGCGCGGGATGGCGCGGTCGCTGGGCCGCGACTTCCTCTGGGCCGGACACGGCCGGCTGACGATGGACCTGCTGGCGCCGGACGAGGTGGGTGCCGCCGAGCCCGGCGACTACCGCGTGCTCGTCGGCGCCGGCACGGATGCGGTCGCGCGGCTGCTGCCGGAGGGCGAATTCACGGAAGAGGGCGGCCTGTGGACCTCGCGGCTGCCTTCCTGAGGACGGCGGAGGACGACCTGCGGGCGGCGCGGGTGTGCCTTGCCGCCCGGAGCGCGCCCGCGGCGGCCTTCTTCGCCCAGCAGGCGGGGGAGAAGGCGGCCAAGGGCTGGCTCTTGGCCCACGGCTACCGCGCCGGGCGCACGCACTACACCACGCCGATGCTCGTCCGGGCGCTGGCGCTGGAGGGCGGGGGCTCGACGGCGGCGCTGCGCGACGCGGTGAACGCGCTACACGACCTGGAGGAGTATGCGGCCGGGGCCCGGTACCCTAGCCACGGGGCGCGGCCGGGGACCTATGAGCCGCCCGCGGCGCGCATCGACGCGGCGGAGGCGGCGGCGGCGCTGCGGCAGGCCCGGTTTGTGGTCGACGCCTTCGAGCGCGCGGCCCGGCGGGGAGGCTGAGCGTGGCGGCGGAACGGGAGGCGGCTGCGGAGACGACGTCCCTGGGGCGCCGCGGCCGCAGCCTGACGGCGCTGCAGGCGCTTGCGGGCTGGACCGGCGCCGGCCTGGCCGTCGCCGTGCTCGTGCTGCCCGTGCCCTATTTCAGCGTGCGGCTGGCGGGGGACGCGATGCTGTTCTTCGTCGCCGCGCCCCTGCTGCTGGCCGGCGTGCCGCCCGCCTGGCTGCGCCGGCCCCTGGCGCGACCCCGCCTCCGGGGCGTCCTGCGCCTGCTGACGCGGCCCATGCCGGCCGTGGCCCTCTTCCACATCCTCTTTGCCGTGTCGCTGCTGGCGCCGTACCTGGGGACCGAGCACGGAAGCGGGCTGCCGCTGGCCGCCGTGCGCCTCGTGCTCCTGGCGCTCTCGCTGGTGATGTGGTGGCCGGTGCTGAGCCCCGCGCGCGCGCTGCCGCGCCTGGGCACGACCATGCAGTTCGTCTACATCTTCGTGAACTGGCTCGCCATCACCGCGGTCTTCGGCTGGCTGCTCTTCACCCCGTCGGTCGGCGCCGCCTACGGCGCCGGGGGCCTGTTCGGCCTGCGCGCCGCCCAGGACCACGAGCTCGGGGCCTTCGCCCTGGGCGTGGTTTCCCACGTGGCGTACGCGGTGGTGGGCATCGCCGTCTTCGTGCGCTGGGTGCGGACGGAGGAGCCGCTGTCCTCACCCTGGCATCTCTACGACCGGGTGCGGCGCGCCGGCTTCGATCCGGACGAGGCCGAGGAGATCACGGGGGTGCGCCGGTGATTGCCTATCTCTTCTGGCACCGGCCCGGCGCCGGAGTCGACGCGGCCCGCTACGAGGCCCGCCTGGCGGCCTTCCATGCCGCGCTGGCCGTTCCCTCGCGGGCCGAGCGCGTGCGCGGCGCCCCGTGGATGGCGGGCGACGGCTACCTCGACTGGTACTTCCTGCCGGATTGGACGGCGCTCGGCGCGCTGAACCGCGCCGCCGTCAGCGGCGCCGCGGAAGGTCCGCACGCGGCGGTGGCCGGGTTGGCGGGCTGGGGCGCCGGCGGCGTCGTGGCCCTGCTGGCGGGGGACCGCGCCTTCCAGACGGTGTGGCGCTGGCTCAGCAAGCCCGACGGCATGACGTACGCGGCGTTCGCAGCGGCGCTGCCGGCCGGCGGCACCCTGTGGCAACGCCAGATGGTGCTGGGGCCGCAGCCGGAGTTCGCGCTGGCGGGTGACGGTGCCGAGGGCGTGCGCACGCGCCACGAGCTGGTCTGCGGGCAGGCTACGGGCTGAGGTGGTGTCGATGGCGCGCCCCCGCCGCGACGGGCCGACCCCGGCGCAGGTGGAGACCGACCGCGACCTGGCGGCGCAGGAGCCCGGCTGGAGCGACTTCATCACGGTTGAGACGCAGCGGCGCGAGCTGTTCTCCGAGGAGTTCCCCGCGGGCCCGTACGGCGCACCGCGGCCGGAGCGAGACGGCACGGAGCACCGCGCGGGACAGCGGCGACAACCCCGCAAACGGTAGCGATGGCCGGGCCGGCCGCCGGCAGCGGGCGGGGGCCGGCGCAGGCCGATCCTCTGCGTCGATTTCGGCGCCGCGGCGCGGGCCCCTTGCGCCCGCGCCGGAAATGGCATCGGCAGGCCTGCCGCCGTCGCTGGCGCCGGGGGCTGGCCGCCACCCCGGGTCGGGTGCGGGCCGCGATCGCTGGTCGCATGCGGCCTGTCCTGGAAAGCCGGCTGCGAGCCGGTCCCAGCGCGGGCCCACGCGACGCGCTACAGCAGCCGCCGCAGCCGGTGCCGCACCGGCGCCTCCCGCGTCCATATGCGGTCGAGGGCCGACCATGCGGCGCGCACCCGCTGTGCCGCCGCCACGCGCGCATCGGGCGGCCCCCAGCGCAGGCCGCCGTATGCCGCCGCGAGGGCGCCGGCTGCCCCCTCCAGGCTGGGCCAGCGGAGGTCGAGGTCGGCGGCGAACTCCGACGGGGTGGCCGACAGGTTGCGCGGCCGGCCCCGGCGGGCCGCCACCCGCTCCAGCACGGCCCAGAGCCGCTCGGCGGAGCCCACGGGATCAGCGGGGTTCCAGCGCTGGCGGTAGGCGCTCCAGGCCGCGGCCGCGATGATGGCGAGCAGGGCGGCGAGGGGGATCAGGGCCAGGCTGCTGGGGATCTGCACGTTGGCGGCGGCAGCGCCCACGTTGCCGTTCAGCAGCTCGGCCAGGGGCCCGCCCAGCAGCCCGGCGGCGCTCGGGATGTCGCCGGTCGCCGGCCCGAGGGCCGCCGACACCTGGCCGCCCGCGCTGGCGGACGTCGTCGTGGGCAGCGTCGGGCCCCACGGGGTGGGGTCGAACACCAGCCAGCCGTAGGGTGGGATGAAGGCCTCCACCCACGCGTGGGCGTCGGCGTCCGTGACGGTCAGGGGCTGGCCGGGCGCGGGGGTGTGCACGCGAAAGCCCGTGACCCAGCGGGACGGGATGTTCAGCGTGCGCAGCATGACGGCCATCGCCGACGAGTAGTACGTGCAGTAGCCCTCGTGGATGTGGAAGAGGAACTGGTCGACGAAGTCCGTGCCCGCCGCCGGCGCCGGCGCGTTCATGCTGTACGGGATCTGCAGCAGGTGGTTCTGAATGGAGAGCGCGTCGGCCAGGGGCGAGGTGTCGCCCGCCGTCCAGGTCTGCGCCAGCTGGCGGACCGCGGCCGGCAGCTCGGCCGGCAGCTGCAGGTCGGCGGCGAAGGCGGTCCGCGCCAGGCGAGGCGTGCCGCCGCCCAGGGCCGGCCCCGACGTCCCGCAGATGAAGCAGCGGCCGGTGATCCCGGGGACGCTGGTGCCCCCGCGCGGCAAGCGGCCGCCAAACCCGGGCAGGGTCGCGGCCGTGGCGCTCGTCGGGGTCTGCGTCGCAACCGTCGAGACTTCGTAGCTGCGGCTCGGGGGCAGCGGGTTGGGCAGCCAGGCGTTGCCCAGTTGGTCCCACACGGGCGAGGCGCCCTGGACGGCCACAGGCGTCAGGGCCGTGAACAGCGAGGAGGTGACCACGCCGACGGGCCGCACGCGCAGGGTGTAGGAATTCCGCGGCGGCAGCGGGCTGTTGACCCCGAGGGTGAAGGCCGGCCGCGCCCGGGGCGGCGCGGACGGATAAAGGCTCTGCCGGCTCTCCGTCCAACCGCGCCCGGTGTACGTATCCTCGGCGGCGCCCTGGAGGTAGAGCACGCTCGGCGCCGTGCCCGACACGACGGTGACCTGGAGGGCGGGCTTGCTGCTCGTGGTCAGCGGCCCGCCGAGGTCGGCGTCGTTTGTCGCGAAGCCCATCATCTTCAGCGTGTAGGGCGAGGCCGGCGCCAGCGGCCCGCCGGGGCCGGGGTTGCGTGCTGGCCCGTTGCCGGGGCCGGCGCCCGGCGTCAGGCGCGTCCCCTGCTCGACGTGGACCAGGGCCGGGAACGTCGAGTCGATCCAGTACCCCAGGGCGCCGAGGTTGATGGCGGGCCGGTTCAGCGGCATCAGGGCCACGATGCCCATGATCAGCCCGATCCCGGCCGCCGAGAGCCCCACGACCCGCAGCGCCGACGGCGGGTGGCCGACCCAGGCGTGCTCGGCCAGCTCGTACGCCCAGGCGGCGGCCAGCCACAGCAGGCCAAAGGCCACGGCGGGCCAGAACGCCCGCCCGGCCGCATTGTCGAGGAACTCCCACTCGAAGACCAGGATCGCGACCACGCCGGCCACGGCCGGCAGCGGGCGACGGTCGCGCAGGCTCGACCAGACGAACGCGGCGATGCCCCAGGCGATGAGCAGGAGAAGCGGCCAGCCCGCCAGCGCGGGCACGGGCGGCGTCGAGCCCGCCACCCAGGCCTGCGCGAGGTACTGCATGTCCGTCCACCAGGTCCCGGCCAGCGTCGACACGGTGGGGTCGCGCCACCACGCGATCCCGAAGCCGGCGGCGGCCGCCGCCCAGATCCCGAGGATCAGGTGGGCGCGATCGCGGGGGGACATGGGGTGCTCGCCCGTGGCGAGGTAGCCGAATCCCGCACCGACCACCAGGGCCGCCGTCTCGCCGATCCACGAGCCGTGCATGGCGAGAAACCCGGGCATGGTGGCCAGCACCAGGGTGAGGAGGGCCGTCGCGCAGATCGCGGCGACCACGTCGGCGGCGCGTCGGTCCTGGGGCCGTCCCGGCTGCGCGGCGGCGGGGTCTCCCTCCGTGCGCAGCCACGGCAGCCGCAGCGACGACGCGGACCCTCCGGAATCGGACGGCGGCGTGGGCAGGGCGGCCAACTTCGGCGGGTCCCCCCCTCGGAGCGCTGTGGATCCTGGAACGCGGCACACCGGTCCGGTCGGGCGGGTCACGGGGACGGCGCGGCGGCAGCATGGCGGCTCCCGCTCCGGTGCCGGGCTCTCGCCCCCGTGGTCGGCCGGCTTCCCGGCCAGGCCCCTGACCGGTCTCAGGTCCGGTCGCCGGCCGACCTCCCGGCCCGCGGCCCCCGGCCGGCCGCAGCGCCGGTCCCCGGCCGGCTTCCCGGCCCGGTCCCCGGCCGGCCCTCAGCTCCGGCCGCCGGGCATGGCCACCCCGCGCGCCGGCGCAAGCTGGCGGGCCAGGTCCTCGGCGTCGCGCGCGGCCCACGCGGTCAGCCCGAGCCGCTGCAGGGCCAGCGCCCGCCGCATGGCCGCATCGGCGTCCGCGCCGGATCCCGACGGCAGCACCTGCACGGCCATGGGCTCGGCGCCCGAGCGGCGGATGCCCGCCAGCTCCGCCGCCCACTCCTCGCCGCCCGCCGGCGTCACCACGACGACCGTGCTGCGCCCGAGGCTCGCCATGCGCCGCAGGTCGCGCCGCAGCCAGTCCACCACCGGCCGCTCGCCGTCGGGCTGCGCCTGCGCCAGCGTCTCCAACAGGGCCGCCACCGCCGGCGAGCCGCGGCTCGGCGCCAGGGTGATCGTCCGCCGGGCCGTGGCCGCCAGCGCCAGCGTATCCCCGCGCGAGATGGCCGCGTGGGCGATGGCCGCCGTGATCTCGATGGCGTCGTCGCAGAGGGCGGCCGCGCCCGCCGCCGACCCCCCGCGCGCCCGGTAGGCCTCCGCCTGCAGGTCCAGCACGAGGATGGTGGCCCCGCCCGCCGCCGGCTCCATCTCGCGCACCTGCCAGACCCCCGTCCGCGCCGAGCGCTTCCAGTGGATGCGCCGCGGCGGGTCCGAGGGCAGCAGCGGCCGCGCCCCGGCCACCTGCGCCGGGTCGGTGAAGGGGGAGGAGGGCACGGCCCGCCCCGCCAGCGGCTCGCGCCGCCGGGCCGGCCACGCGGGCAGTGGCTTCAGGCGCGGCAGCACCGTCACGCTCCGCTCTGACCAGATCTGGCGCCGCGCCTCCGCGATGCCGAACGGCCCCGCGGCCACCAGCTCCAGCGGGCCGAGGCGGTAGCGGCCGCGCTCGGCCGTCAGCTGGCGCCGCATCTGCGGCACGCCGTCGAAGGAGTTGAGGGCCAGCACCTCGCCGTCCGTCGCGCTGACGAACCGCACGCGCGCCCCCGGCCCGTCGCGCATGGTCACGGCCACGCAGGGCAGCCAGCCGTCGTTGTCGACGTGCAGCTCGGCGGCCAGCCCGTCGCCCGCCGTGAGGGTGCCGCCGGGCGTGCGGTAGAGCACGCCGAGCTGACGCACGCTGAGCCAGGCCCAGCCGGCATCCAGCACCCCGAGGCCGATCCACAGGAAGAAGGCCGCGCGGGGGATGGTGCCGCCGAGCAGCCATGCCGCGGCTGCCAGCACCACGAGGACGGCGAGGTAGCGCGAGTCGCGGAGCCGCAGCCGGGTCACCCCCGATCCGCTTCGTTTGTGACGGGCGTCGCATACGCGACGCCCGCTGAGGTCCGTCACCGGCACCCACGCCGCGGCGCAGCCGGGTGCGGGCCGAAACGGCGCACGCGCGGCGTGCGCCGTCACAAATCAGCCCAAAGCGCGGCTCCTGGCCGGGCGGGTGTCCGTCGGGACGCTCGTCTGCCGCAGCGCGCCCGTCACCACCGCGTCCGGGGTCTGGTCGCGCCAGCGCGCGGCGGGGGTCAGCAGGATCCGGTGCGTCATCGCGGCCGGGGCCACCGCCTTGATGTCGTCCGGCAGCACGTAGTCGCGGCCCGCCATGGCGGCCACGGCCTGGCCCAGGGCGACCAGCGAGAGGGCGCAGCGCGGGCTGGCGCCCAGCACCACGTCCGGGTGGCGGCGCGTGGCGGCGGCGAGCTCCACCACGTACCGGCGCAGGGCATCATCCACGTACACGGCACGGACGGCGGCGGTGGCCTCCAGGACATCCTCGACCGTGGCCACCGGGGTCAGCTCGGCCAGCGGGTCGGCGTCGATGAAGCGGCGGAGCAGCATGCTCTCCTCATCGGCCGTCGGGTAGCCGAGGTGCAGGCGCAGGCCGAAGCGGTCGAGCTGCGCCTCCGGCAGGGGGAAGGTGCCCTCGTACTCGACCGGGTTCTGCGTGGCCAGGACCAGGAAGGGGCGCGGCAGGGCGTGGGTGGCGCCGTCGACGGTGACCTGGCGCTCCTCCATGGCCTCCAGCAGGCTGCTCTGCGTCTTGGGCGAGGCGCGGTTGATCTCGTCCACCAGCACGATCTGGCTGAAGAGCGGGCCGGGGCGGAAGCGCAGGTCGCCGGTCTTCGGGTCGAGGGCGTAAAAGCCCGTGACGTCGGTCGGCAGGAGGTCGGGGGTGAACTGCAGGCGGGTGAAGGTGGCGCCGAGCGAGCGGGCCAGCGACTTCACCAGCGTGGTCTTGCCGGTCCCGGGCACGTCCTCGATCAGCACGTGGCGCTCGGCCAGCAGGGCCGCCAGCAGGAGGTGCACGACGGCCTCCTTGCCGACCACGACCCGGCCGACGCTGGCGGTCAGGTCCTTGGTGAGGGCCATGACCTGCGCGGTGGTCATGCGGCGCACTCCTCCTTGACGGGGCGGCGGGCGCGGGTGCGGACGCCACTGAATATACCATCCCGATTATGCGATCCAGCTTAAGGTCGCGGGGCGTCGCCACACCGTGTGGCTATACTATCCATCAGCGCACCAGGGAGCGGAAGGGGGAGGGGTGGAGTTGGCGAGGGCGCGCCTTCTGCCGGAGGACTTCCGCGGGCGGCGGGTGGCCGTGGTCGGGCTCGGGGTGAGCAACCGGGCCGTCATTCGCTTCCTGCTGGGAGCCGGCGCCGAAGTGGCGGCCTTCGACCAGGGCTCGCTCGGGGCCTACGCGGACGAGCTGCGGGCCGGCGGGGTGCCCGTCGCGGCCGGGCCGGGCTACCTCGACGCCCTCGATCCGGCGCGCTTCGACCGCATCGTGCTCACCCCGGGGATGCGCAAGGACCTGCCGGTGCTGCGCCGGGCGGCGGCGATGGGCGTGCCGCTGGACACCGAGGCCAACCTGGTGCTGGAGATGGCGACGGCGCCCGTGGTCGGGATCACGGGCAGCGCGGGCAAGACCACGACGACCACCCTGGTCGGGCTGGTGGCGGAGCGGGTGTGGCCCGGCTCGCTGGTCGGGGGCAACATCGGCCGGCCGCTGGTCGAGGTGGCGGCGGAGGCCGATCCGGGGTCGTGGATCGTCATGGAGCTGTCGTCGTTCCAGCTGGAGCTGGCGCGGGTCAGCCCGGCCGTGGCGGCCGTGCTCAACCTGCGGCCCAACCACGTGGACGTGCACGGCTCGATGGCCGCCTACCGCGCGGCCAAGCGCAACGTGTACGCCCACCAGGGGCCGGGGGACTGGGCGGTGTTCCCGCTGGACGATGCGGGGGCGGCCGGGATGGCGGCCGAGGCGCCGGGGCGGGTGCTGCGCTTCTCGGCGCGCGAGGCGGCCGACGCGTGCGTGGTGGACGGCTGGGTCGTGCGGGGCGGCGAGCGCGTGCTGCGCGTGGACGAGGTGCGGGTGCCGGGCGCGCACAACCTCCAGAACGTCCTGGCGGCGACGGCCCTCTCGCTGGCGATGGGGGCGCCGGCGGATCGCGTGGCGGAGGTGGTCCGGGGCTTTCGCGGCGTCGAGCACCGCCTGGAGCTGGTGGCCGAGCGCGACGGGGTCCGGTGGGTCAACGACTCGATCGCCACGGCGCCGGACCGGACGGAGGCGGCGCTGCGCACCTTCACGGGGCAGGTCGTGCTGCTGGCCGGCGGCTACGACAAGGGGCTCGCGTTCGACGAGCTGGCGCCGCTGATCCGTGCCCGCGTGCGGGTGCTGATCGTGTTCGGGGCCACCGCGGACCGCATCGTGGCGGCGGTCGAGGCGGCGGGCGGGGGCGGTGCGGCCGGTGCGGCCGGAGCGGCCGGAGCGGGTGGCGGGGCCGGGGGCGGACCGGGACCGGAGATCGTCCGCGTGCGCGACCTGGAGGCGGCCGTGGCACGGGCGGACGCGGCCGCCCGTGCCGGCGATGTGGTGCTGCTCTCGCCCGCGTGCGCCTCCTATGACCAGTTCCGCAACTTCGAGGAGCGGGGTCGCCGCTTCAAGGAGTTGGCGCTCGCGCCAAGGCATCGGGGGCTCTGCGCCGGGCAAGGCTAGCCCCGCGGGGGTGCGGGGATGCAGCCATACGGCGAGCTGGTGCGTCACGCGGGGAACGAGGCGCTCTACCAGGCGGTGGAGCTCAGCGTTCTCGGGCTGGCCAAGGGATACCCGTTGCACCTGCACGCCGAGGGCCTGCGCGGCACCGGCAAGACCACGATCCTGCGCGCGGCGCGCGCGCTCCTTCCTCCCATGCTGCGCATCCGCGGCTGCGTCTACAACTGCGACCCGCGGGCGCCGCATTGCCCCGCGCACCGGGGCCTCTCCCCGGCCGACGTCCTCAAGCTCGGCACCGAGTGGGTGGCCACGCCGTTTCTCGAGATCTCGCCGTCAGCGAAGATCGGGACCGTGGTGGGCAGCATCGACCTCGGGCGGCTGGCGGGGGCGACGGCGCCGGAGGCCGCGCTGCTGCCGGGAACCCTGGCGCAGGCGCACCGCGGCGTCGTCTTCATCGACGAGATCAACCGGCTGGCCGACACCTCGCCGGAGCTGGCGGACGCGCTCCTCGACGTCATGGGCACCAAGCCGGGCCGGTTGCAGATCGAGGAGACGGGCCTGCCGCGCGTCGAGCTGACCTGCCGGGTCGGCGTCTGGGCGGCCAGCAACCCTGACGAGGAGCCGGGGCCGCTGGCCGACATCCGTCGCCAGCTCGCCGACCGCTTCGACCTGGCCGTGGCCATGCACCGGCCCGGGGCGCCCGAGGACGTGGTGGCCGTGCTGGCCGGCGACGAGTTCGCGGCGGTGGCGGGGGCCTCAGCGGGGCTGGGGTCGGGGCTCGGGGTGGGGCTCGGGTCGGGCCTGGCGGCCGCCGCGGCGAACGGGCCGACGGCGCGGGTGGCGCGGGACCTGCGGGCGCTGGCCGGGGCCGAGCCGCCCGAGGTGCCGGAGCCGCTGCG
>JAJYVM010000075.1 GCA_021792015.1 Bacillota bacterium
CCTCCCCGCACGTCGCCCCTCTTGCCTCTGCCCCTCACCGCCTCCGCCCCTCACCGCCTCTGCCCCTCACCGCCGCCGCCCCTCACCCCTCGCCGCCCTCACCGCACGCCGCCCCTCTTCCCTCGCCGCCCAACCATGTCCCGGCCCGCCTCCGTCGTCATCCGTCCGGGCCGGGGCAGGAGTGTCGCGCGCCCGCCGCCGAACTCCCCTCCGGCGCCAGGGATGGAGAGGCAAGGCCGCCCCTGTCCGCGGCCGGCGACGCCGCCGCCCAAGCTGGGTGCCCGCCGCCCATGCCATGCCCGAGCCATAAGGGGTGAATGCCGATGGCCCGTGTCGACGGGATCGCGAAGGCGACCGGCGCCGCGATTTACGCGGCCGACGTCCGCCGCCCCGGCATGCTGTTCGCCGCGGTCGTGCGCAGCCCGTTCCCCTCCGCCCGCATCGTGCGCATCGACACCGCGGCCGCCCGCGCCATGCCCGGCGTGCACGCGGTGCTCACGGCCGAGGACGTGGGCCCGGCCCTATTCGGACGTCGCGTGCGCGACGTCCCCATACTCGCCCAGTCCGTGGTCCGCTTCGCTGGCGAGGCCGTCGCCGCAGTGGCCGCCGAGGACCGCACCACCGCCCAGCGGGCGGCGGCCGCCGTGCGCGTCGAGTACGAGCCCCTGCCGGCGGTCCTCACACCCGAGGAGGCTTTCGCCCCCGGCGCCCCCCGCGTCCACGAGGCTCCCTGGGCCTACGAGGGCGCCGTGGTCAAGGAAAGCGACGACCCGGCCAACCTCCAGTCGCGGGTCGCCTGGCAGGGTGGCGGCGAGATCGAGGCAGCCCTGGCCGCCAGCGCCCACACGGTGGACCTCGAGTTCGCAACCCCCGCCCAGCACCAGGGCTACATCGAGCCCCAGGCCTGCGTCTGCGAGGTCGGCCGCGACGGGCGGGTGCGCGTCTGGGCCGCCAACAAGTCCCCCTACCGCCTGCGCGAGCAGCTGGCCGCGCCGCTCGGCCTGTCCCCCGAACGCTACGAGGTCCACCTGACCCCGGTCGGCGGGGACTTCGGCGGCAAGGGCGCCCCCATGGACGTGCCCCTCTGCGCCGAGCTGGCCCGCGCCAGCGGCCGCCCCGTCCAGCTGGCCCGCCGGTACACCGAGGACCTGATGGCCGCCAACCCCGCCCACGCCTCCCGCACCCGCGTGCGGGCCGGGTGCGACGCCGACGGCCGCCTCACGGCCCTGGACGTGCGCCTCGTCTTCAACGGCGGGGCCTACGCCGGCTTCAAGCCCGTCCCCACCGTCAACCTCCACGGCGCCCACGGCGCCGGCAGCTCCTACCGCATCCCGGCGATCCGCATCGAGAGCCTGGTGGCGTACACCCACACGGTCCCCTGCGGCCACCGCCGCGCCCCGGGCGCCCCGCAGACGACCTTCGCGGTGGAGTCGGCCCTGGACGAGCTGGCCCGCGTGGCGGGCCACGACCCCGTCGCCTTCCGCCGCGCCAATCTCCTCCGCGACGGCGACGCCACGCCCCTCGGCGACCGCTATGAGGAGGTCCGTGGCGTAAAGACCCTGGATGCCGCCATGAACGCCTACCGGCCGGCCCCGGCCCCCACGGGCATGCTGCACGGCATGGGCATGGCCATCTACGACCGCGGCACGGGCATCGGCCGCAGCAGCATGGCCCTGCGCGCGGAGGCCGGCGGCGGCGTCACCGCCTTCGTCTCGTTCCCCGAGAACGGCGCCGGCGCGCATACCGCCGTGCAGGCGCTTGTGGCCCGCGGGCTCGGCCTGTCGCCCGCCCAGGTGGCCGTCGAGCCGCTCTCGACCGATGAGCTGCCCCCGGACGACGGCGTCGGCGGCAGCCGCGTCACCGCGTCCGTGGGCGAGCTCTGCGCACGCGCCGTCGCCGCCTTTCAGGCTGAGCACCCGGCCCCCGGCCAGAGCGTGCAGGCCACGATCGCACCGGGAGGCACGCGGCGGGTCACGGCATTCGCCGTCCAGGTCGCGCAGGTGGCCGTCGACCCGGAGACGGGCGCCGTACAGGTCCTGCACATCCTGACGGCCCATGACGTGGCCGAGGTGGTCAACCCCCTGGCCCACCAGGTGCAGATCGAGGGCGGCGTCGTGATGGCCCTGAGCGCCGCCCTGCTGGAGGATCTGGCCGTCGTCGACGGCCGCGTGACCGCCGCCAACCTTGGCGACTTCAAGCTGGCCTCGCAGCGGGATGCCCCGCCGATCGACGTGGTCCTGGTCCCGGGCGGCC
Source organism: Bacillota bacterium (assembly GCA_021792015.1). Taxonomy (GTDB): domain Bacteria; phylum Bacillota; class Sulfobacillia; order RBS10-35; family JAJYVM01; genus JAJYVM01. The sequence goes on from JAJYVM010000075.1 coordinate 2,254, forward strand.
TCGGGGTGGGCGCCGCCAACGTGAAGGGCATCGGCGAGATGGGCAACGTCGCCATCCCGGCCGCGGTGGCCAACGCCGTGCGCGATGCCATTGGAGCGCGCGTGCGCGCGCTCCCCATCACGGCCGAAGCGGTCCATGGCCTGTTGCACGGGGAGGCGGGAGCATGAAGGTGCAGTTGCGTCTGAATGGGGACGGCGTCGAGATCGACGCCCAGCCGGATGCCTTCCTGCTGGAGGTCCTGCGCGAGCGGGGCCTCACGGGCGCCAAGGAAGGATGCGGCGTCGGCGTCTGCGGCGCCTGCACGGTGCTGGTGAACGGCGATCCCGTCAGCTCCTGCCTGCTGCTGGCCGGGCAGGCGGACGGCGCCGAGGTTTGGACCGCCGAGGGCGTGGCGCGCGTGGCGCCCCACATCGCCTCCGCCTTTTCGGACAACGAGGGCCTTCAGTGTGGGATCTGCACCCCGGGCCAGGTGGTCTCCGCCTATTCCCTGCTGCAGAGGAATCCGCACCCAAGCGACGCCGAGATGCGAACCTACATGGCCGGCAACCTCTGCCGGTGCACGGGCTACGCCTCCATCCGCCGCAGCATCGAGGCGGCCGCCAATGGTTGAGTGGACGAGGCCAACTTCGTTGGCCGAGGCCATCGCGGCCCTCACCACCGACGGCGCTGTCGCCTTGGGCGGCGGGACCTCCACGGCACTGCTCATGAAGCAGGGCCTGTTGGCTCCCACGCGCCTGGTCACGCTGCGGCAGGTCCAGGACCTGCGCGGCGTGCGCCCGACCGCGCATGGTGGCCTCGCCGTCGGTGCGGCCACCACGCTGACGGAGCTGGCGGATGCGGTCCGCTCCAGCTATCCGGCTCTGGCGGCGTGCGTCGATGGCATCGGCAACGTCCGCATCCGAAACGTCGCGACGGTCGGCGGCGCCCTTGCCCACGCCGACCCCGCGCAGGACCTGCCCCCCATGCTGCTGGCGCTGGATGCGCAGGTTTTGCTGGCTGGACCCAGCGGCCAGCGCACCCTCCCGCTCGACGGCTTCTTCGCCGGATACATGGAGACGGCCCTTCAACCCGGTGAGCTCATCGTCCATGTGGAGCTGCCGCGGCCCAGCGGCCGGAGCGCCTATCTCAAGTTCACGCCCCGCAGCCAGGACGACTACGCCACCGTGGGTGTGGCCTGCCACTTGAGCGATGGCGCGGCCGTGATCGGCCTGGCCGGGGTCGCGATGACCCCCCTGCGTCTGGCCGTCCCGGCGGACCCAGGATCTGCGGCGGAGGCTGCGGCAGCCGCCGCAGACCCGCTTGACGATCTCCGCGGCTCAGCCGCCTATAAGCGCGCCATGACCGCCGTCTGCGTGCGGCGCGCCATGGCGGGGCTGCTGGCATGACGTTCGCGCTGACGGTGCCGACCACGGCGACAACCCTGAACGACCCGGTCGCCGTGATCCGGTGCATCCCCGGGGTCGAGCGCTGCGAGCCCGGCCCGGACGGCTACACCCTGACGGCGGCGGTGGGCATGGGACCGGTTCGCCTGCGCCTGCAGGGCACAGCCACGGTCCAGGCGGAGGACCAGAGCCTGACGGCGAGCGTGTCGCTGCACGACACGCTCGCCGGGTCCATCTACGGCACGTTCGCGGTGGCGCTGGGCGGCGGCGCGGTCACCGTCAGGGCCGATGTGGTCGTGGGCGGCCGCCTGGGCGAGTTCGCCGCGCCGCTGCTCCGCCGCAAGGCGGAGGACTCGGTCAAGGGCTTCGCCGCCAACCTGTCGCGCCTCTCGGGGTGATCGCGGCCGATCCCCCACGCGGGCGCCTGAGGCGGCTGCTCAGGATGCCTTCTTCAGCAAGGCGTCCTGCACCCGCGCCAGCTGCATGGCCTGGCTGTCGGGGAAGGACCCCAGGACTCCGACTACCGAGACCGCGGCCAGGGCGTTGCGCTCGCGCCAGTAGACATTGACGTAGCGCACGGTGACCTTGGCCTGCGCCTCGACCTGGTTGTACGCGAAGGCGAAGCTCTGCTGGCCGACGCTGCCCAGCGACAGGGCCTGCAGGCCCTTGACCCGCTGCTTGTTGGCCTTGATCTCGAATGCCAGCGCGTTGCCGGCCGGGACGGCGCCCTGATAGAGGGACACGACGCTGTCGATCTGGGCGGCCCCCTGCTTCAGGTTCGCCGCAGTCACATTGCGGACGAACGTGACCCGGTAGCCGGTCAGGCGCCCCATGCTGCCGCTGACCTGGCTGGCGGTGATGCCGAAGGCCTTCGCGACGGCGGCATTGGCGTAGCTGCCCTGCGACAGGACGTGGAATCCGCTCGGCACCTGCCCCGGGGCCAGTACGAGCTTCGCGGGGTTCCCCTGGATCAGGCCGCCGCAGCCAGCCGCCACCAGGGCCACACATACCGTCGCCATCGCCAGCAGGCTCCGTCCCAACCGCATGCGGCAAGAGTTCGGCCGCCCTGCCCGCCGACCCTGCTCCCCATGACCGCCGCCCGTTCGGCCCGGGCGTGCGGCACCTACGCCCAGAAGCGCCGCGCCGCCTCCACCAGGATGCGGGCCACCGCCACCACGGAGTCGACCTCCACCCACTCGACCGACCCGTGGGCGCCGGCGCCGGTCGGGCCGAAGATGACGGCGGGGATCCCGGCCTCGGCGAAGATCGCCGCATCCGTCCAGTAGGCGGCACCCTCGACGGTTGGCTCCGTCCCGGTGACAGCGGCCGCCGCAGCCAGCACGGCGCGCGAGACGGGCGCGTCCATGCCGCCGACCAGCCCCGGACGCGAGAAGTAGGCGGCCACCTCGGCGTCCGGGGCGGCGCCCCGCACGATGCGCTCGATCTCCGCCGCCGCCGCATGGGCGGACTCGCCCGGCAGAAGCCGCCGCTCCACCTGCAGCCGGCACTGCGCCGCGTAGGTCGAAACCCCGGTGCCGCCCGAGATCACGGCACAGTGCAGCGATGCCGGCCCGACCAGCGGGTCCTGCCGCGCCCGCAGCACATCGCGGTCGAATGCCTCCAGGGCGGCCACCACGGGCGCCATGCGGCCGATGGCGCTCACCCCCAGATCCCAGCGGCTGCCGTGGGCGGCGCGCCCGCGGGTCGCGACCTCGAGCCAGACGAATCCCTTGTGGGTGAGCACAAGGCGCCCGTCGGTGGGTTCCGTCAGGATGCAGGCGGCGGGCCGGTGCACGCGCACGTAGGCGTCGGCGCCCACGCTCGCGTACTCCTCGTCCGCCACCAGCGCGACCGACAGCCGGCCGCCGTGCGGTCCGCCGGCCGCCAGGGCCGCCGCCGCCATGAGCACGGCCGCCAGCCCGCCCTTCATGTCATAGGCCCCGCGGCCGTACAGGCGGCCCCCGGCCACCGCGCCGGCGAACGGGTCGATCTCCATCGCGCCCGCGTCCACGGTATCCAGGTGCGCATAGAGGCAGAGGTCGCGCCCGCCCGCGCCGGCCGCCGCGTGCACGTTGGGCCGGCCGGGCGCCGCCTCCTCCAGCTGCGCGGCCAGTCCCCGCGCACGGAGCCACTGCACCGCGAATGCCGCGATGGCGCTCTCGCCGCCGCCCGCGGAGTCCAGCGACGGATTGACGGACGGGATCGCCACAAGGTCCGCCAGAAGCTCCTCTGCCGCCGCACGCGTCAAGTCGCCCGCCATGGCCGCCACCTCTCTGGACTGACCTCCGCCGCACGGGCCGTCGGGCCGCCGGATGTCCCCGAGTCGCGACTGCCCGATCTTTCGAGTGATGTTGGAAGGGCCCGAGACCAGCTGAGGCGGCCCCACCTTTGCCCGCCCCACACGAGGACGGCGATTCAGCGTACGCGCCCCGCGAGCCGGCGGACCGCGCGGCGGCGGCGATGCCACCACCGTCCTCTACATCGCGGCGGGCGGCACGTGGACCATTCGCCTGGGGGGCTCGATTCTGCTGGGGCAGGTGCTGCACCTGGGCATTGCGGGCGTCTTCGTGGCGATGTCGAGCGACATGTGGGCGCGGGCCCCGGTCACGCTCCGGCGCCTCCGCTCGGGGGCCTGGGTCGCTGTGTACGAGCGCCAGGAGCGGACGCGCCGCAACAACCTGCGCATCGCCGAAGCGGCGTTGTAGGTGGCCGCGCGCATTGCGCGCGCGGCCTCACAACACGGCTTTCAAAGGCCGGCTTTCAGGCGCGCCAGCAGCTGCGCCTCCGGCACCGCGCCCTCGATCTGCACCCGCCCCGCCACGGTCCGCGGCACGCCGCGCACGTGGTAGAGGTCGGCCAGCCGCGGGAACTCGGTGGCGTCCACTGCCTCCGCCACCACCTTGTCGGAGCCCATCGCCATCAGGTGTGCCAGGCGAACCGCCCGGGGGCAGTGCGGTCAGGTCGGGGTGGTGAACACCTTGATGGCCAGCGGCTCCTTCAGCTCGTCGAGGAAGGTCTGCATCGCCGGCGACAGGCTCGTGTGGCCGTGGGCCACGTCGGCCAGGTCCTGCACCAGCACGCCGAACTCGTAGCCGGCGGGGTAGCCGGAAAAGCGCACCCCGGTCGGCTCCCCGTCTTCGTCCAGCAGCACGATGGCGGGCGCGAGCTCGCTCAGCGCCGCGTCCTCGTCCTGCCGCCACGGCCGCTCGGTGACGGTGACGGCCGGCGCCACCTCCGCCACCTCCGCCAGGGCCTCGTGCAGGCCGGGCGGCATCTCGCCGCGGGTGAGGACGAGCGCCTCCACCTTCCCGCCGGCGCCCTCGAACATGTCCTCGATGGCCTTTCGATCCTCGGGCCGCAGCACAGCGATGGCCCATCCCTCCGCTACCACCCATCTTACCCCGCCGGGCGGCGGGAGGGGCGGGACGGGCACGCTCCCCGGCGCCGGCGCGGATCCGTCGAGCAGGCGGCAGAGGTGGTCGGCCGCCTCGAACACCGCCCGGTGGGCGTGCCCCGCGGCCTACCCTTCAACCAGGATCTCCGCCAGCAGGTTGGGGTCGATGTTGCCGCCCGAGACGATGCAGACGATGTCGCCCTCGCCGGCGTCGCCCGCCATGGCGATGGCCACGGGGCATGCACCCGCGCCCTCGGCCACCACCCGCGCCCGGGTGGCCAGAAAACGGATGGCGTCGCGAATGGCCTGCTCGTCCGCCTGCCGGGTGCCGTCCAGCAGCCGGGCGGCGTGGTGGTAGATGCTCTCGAACACGCTGCCGCCGCCGATGCCGTCGGCGATGCTGGGCCGGCGCTCGATGGTCGTGGCGCGCCCGGCCCGCAGGGAGGCCGCCAGCGGGGCGTTGATCGACTCGGCGGCCAGGACCTGGCACTGGGGCCGCAGCGCCTTCACGGCCGTCGCGACGCCGATGGCCAGCCCGCCGCCGCCGAACGGCACGACCACGGTGTCCACGTTTGGCAGGTCCTCCATGATCTCGAGCCCGCATGTGCCGTTGCCCGCCCAGAAGCGGATGTCGTCGAAGGGGTGGACGAACGTCGCCGTCTCCAGGCCGGGGAAGCTACGGGTCTGCATGCAGGTCCACATTTCGTCCCAGGGGACCTGGATGATGCGGGCACCGAGGCGGGCAACGGCGTCCAGCTTGACCTGCGGCGCGTGGTCGGGCATCACGACGGTGCAGGGCACACCGGCCCGCGAAGCCGCCAGGGCCACGCCCTGGGCCGCGTTGCCGGCGCTCGCCGTGTACACCCCGCCGCGCAGTTGATCCGCGGGCAACTGCGCGATGAGATTGTAGGCGCCGCGGATCTTGAAGGACCCGATGGGCTGCAGGCAGTCCAGCTTGAGGTAGATGCGCCGGCTGGCCGGCAGTTCCGGCGCGAAGAGCCGGATCAGGGGCGTGCGCAGCGCCGCCTCGTACACGCGGGCGCGCGCTTTGCGGATGTCCTCCAGGGTGAGTGCGGGCGCTGGAGCGGTGGCGGGCAAGGCGACGCCCTCCTTTGCCCGCAGGGTTCGAGCCGGGCAGGCGATGCCCTGCCGCGACGGGTCGCGCGAGGGGGTGGCGGCGGTGTCGGTGCGGCCCCCCGTGAACTGGGCCGGCAAGCTCCAGCCGGCGCTGCTGGCCATGGCCGCCCTGGTGGTGGCCGGAAGCATCGGCTTCCACCTGCTCTTCGGGAGCCCGCTCGGCCTGGGCGTCTACCAGACCCTGGTCACGATCTCCACGCTCGGCGACACCCGCCTCGTGCCGCAGACCGGCGCGCAGTACGCGTTCGTGGCGGCCATGAGCGTGCTCGGCTACGCCACCTGGGGCCTCAGCATCGCCGTCGTCACCGGGCTGCTGGTCTCCGTCGACATCCAGAGCCGCTGGGGGGGACCCACGGTGATCGACCGCGTCCGCATGCTGCGCGGCCACACGCTCGTGGTGGGCGGGGGGCGCGTGGGCCACAACGTGGCCGAGGAGCTGCACCGGCGGGGGCGCGACGTGGTCGTGCTGGAGAAGAGCCCCGAGCAGGCCCGCCGCCTGGCGGACGCCGGCCTGCTGGTGCTGGTCCGCGATGCCCTGGAGGAGGGCGCCCTCGCCGAGGCCGGGCTCGAGCGCGCCGGCGGCGTCGTCCTCGCCCTGCCCGACGATGCGCAAAACCTCTACGCGCTGCTTGCGATCCGCGACCTGGCCCCCGACGTGCACGTGGTCGCCCGCGCCGAGACCGGCCGCGCCGAGCGCCACCTGCGCGCCCTCGGCGTGCAGCGCGTCGTCATGCCGACGGCCATCGGCGGCAAGCGCCTGGCCCGCCTGCTCCTGCGCCCGCTCTATTCCGAGTTCCTGGACACGGTGATCGACGAGGCTGGCTTCGAGATCCGCGAGCACGCGGTGGGCCCGTCCGACAGCCTGGGGGGCGTGCCCGTGCGCGACATCCGCAACCACCTGGGCGAGGCGGTGACCCTGCTGGCCATCCACCGCGCCGGGCGCTTTCTGCCCATGCCGCCGGCCGAGACCGCCATCCAGGCGGGCGACAGCCTGCTGCTGGTCTTCGTGCGGGAGGATGAACCGGCGGCGGAGGCCGAGGAGCCGCAGTAGGCGGCGGGGGTCAGCTGCGCACGACCCGCAGGCGGGCAAACCGCCGCGGCCCGACCTGCAGGACGGACCCGTCCGGCACGCTCACCACGGCCACGGGGTCGGTGAGGCGCTCCCCGCCCAGGCTGACCCCGCCCTGCAGCACGAGGCGCCGCGCCTGCCCCCGGCTGGCCGCCATCGCGCAGGCCATGATCAGCTCGACGGCGCTCGCCTCCCCTGTGGGCAGCAGCACCTCGGGGATCTCGGTCGGCAGCTCCCGGCGCGAGAACACCCGTGCGAATTCGTCCGCGGCGGCCTGCGCCGCCGCATCCCCGTGGTAATCGGCCACGATGCTCTGGGCCAGAAAGGCCTTCGCGTCCCTGGGGTTGCCCGCGAGCAGCTCCGCCACGCGCAGCAGCGGCACCGTGGTGCAGACCTCGAAGTACCGGCCGATCATGCTGTCGGGAATCGACATCACCTTGCCGAACATCGTCGGCGCCGGCTCGTCGATCCCGATGTAGTTGCCGAGCGACTTGCTCATCTTCTGCACGCCGTCGGTGCCTTCCAGCAGCGGCGTGATCACGGCGACCTCCGGCTCCTGCCCGTAGTCGCGCTGGATCTCGCGCGCCATCATGAGGTTGAACGTCTGGTCGGTGCCGCCCAGCTCGACGTCGGCCCGCAGGGCCACAGAGTCGTAGCCCTGCATCAGGGCGTAGAAGAACTCGTGCAGGTGCACGGGCCGGTTCTCGCGGAAGCGGGTCGCGAAGTCGTCCCGCTCCAGCATCCGCGCCAGCGTGACCTTCGAGGCCAGCTCGCAGACCGCCGCGAAGTTGAGGGGCGCCAGCCACCGCGAGTTGAAGTCGATCTTCGTCCGCTCGGGGTCGAGGATCTTGAAGATCTGCTGCCGGTAGGTGGCCGCGTTGGCCTCCACCTCTTGCGTGGTCAGCTGGCGCCGCGTCTCCGACTTCCCGGAGGGGTCCCCGATCCGCCCCGTGAAGTCGCCGATCAGGGCGACCACCTCGTGGCCGAGATCCTGGAACTGGCGGAGCTTTCGGAGCACCACGGTGTGCCCGAGGTGGATGTCGGGGGCAGACGGATCCAGGCCCAGCTTCACCCGCAGGGGCCGGCCCAGGGCCAGCTTCTTGCCCAGGTCCTCCACGGTCGTGATGGCGGCCGTGCCGCGCCGCAGGGTGGCCACCTGCTCCTCGACAGTCATGGGCGGAGTGTAGCATGGGCCCCGGAGGTGGCTCAATGAACGGATCCGGAGGCGGAGAGCGGAGTGCGCGAAGCGTCCCCGGCGAGCCTTGTGTTGCCCTGGAGGGAGCAAGCGGCAAGGCGTGCGCCCTGGTGACGGGCGGCGGGCGGGGCATCGGGCGCGCCATCGCCCTGGCCCTCGCGGCGGCCGGGGCGCGGGTGGCCGTCGGCTACCGGACCGACGCCGAGGCGGCCCGCACGGCCGGGGAGGTCGCCATCCAGGGGGACACGGCCGACGCGGGTGCCGCCCGATCCATGGTCGCCGCGGCGGTGGCCGCCCTGGGCCGCCTCGACATCCTGGTGAACAACGCCGGCATGCTCGTGCGCCGGCCCCTCCTCGACACCACGGAGGAGGACTGGGCGGCAACCCTCGCCGTCAACGTCGGGGGCTACTTCCACATGGCACGGGCCGCCGCGGCCGTCATGGGCGAGGGCGCCTGCATCGTCAACGTCGCATCGGCCAACGCCATGCGCCCGTCGGCGGGGGCCGGCGCCTACGCCGTCAGCAAGGCCGCCGTGAGCATGCTGACCCGCCAGCTGGCCCTGGAGCTGGCGCCGAGGCGCATCCGCGTCAACGAGGTCTGCCCGGGGCTGGTCGAGACCGACCTCAACCGGGCCGACATCGCCCGCCCGGAGTTCCGGGAGCCGCGCCTGGCCCGCATCCCCCTCGGCGCGATCGGACACCCGGAGGACGTGGCGGGGGCCGTGGTCTTCCTCTGCACCGGCTCCGCGCGCCTGATCACCGGCGCAAGCCTGCTGATCGACGGGGGCGCCGCCGTCGGCTGAGTTGGTAGAATCACGCGTCTCTGGCATGGGGAACCGGGTTTCCGCGACCGGCGTCGAACGAGTACAGCGGGGGGTCGCGGCTTGGCGACAGGCGCCGAGGCGCCGCAAAGTCCCGCCGCCGACGGGGGCGGCCGGCGACGCATGCGCTGGGGCCGGCTCCTGCTGCTTGGCGCGGTCATTGTGGCGGTCCTGGCCGTCGGCCTGAGCGGCGTGTACATGGCCGCCGCCCTGCACGGCCTGCCAGCCGTGGCCGCGCCCGGCGGCGGGCCCGCGCAGACCTCCTACATCTATGACAGCGGCGGCGCCCGGATCGAGGCGGTGCCCGGCGCCGCGGACCGCGCACCGGTCGCCTCGCTGGCGGCCGTGCCCACGGATGTGCAGCACGCCTTCATCGCGCGGCAGGATCCCGGCTTTTACGGAAGCTCCTACGGTGTCGACATCGGGTCCATCCTGAGCGCGCTGTGGGCCGGTCTCACCCTCCACCAGCCGGGCCCCGGACCCGCCACCATCCAGGAGCAGATTGCGCGCGACCGCCTGCCCGTCGCCGTGGCGGGCACGGTACGCGGCAGGATCCAGGCCGCGGTCCTGGCCCTGGAGCTGACGCGGCGCTACACGCGGGACGAGATCCTGACCATGTACCTGAACCAGGTGGAGCTCGGCCATGGAACCTACGGCATCGGGGCCGCGGCGAAGGCCTACTTCGGGGTCGCGGCCGGCCGGCTGAGCCTCGGCCAGGGGGCGCTGCTGGCCGCCATGTCCGCCACGCCCGTGGCCGACGACCCCTACAGCCACCCGCACGCCGCCCTGCGGGGCCGGAACGCCGTGCTCGAC
>JAJYVM010000076.1 GCA_021792015.1 Bacillota bacterium
ACCCCGGGCCACCCAGCCGACGTCGGCATCGCCGGCGGCCGGATCACCGCCATCGGCCGCCTCGACGGCAGCCGCGCCGCGACTGTGATCGACGCGGCGGGCCGCGCCGTGGCGCCCGGCTTCATCGACGTCCACGTCCACTCCGAGGTGGCGCTGCTCGGCGGACCGCACCGGTACGGCGGCGTCCTGCAGGGCGTGACGACCCACCTGACGGCCCCGGACGGCTTCGGCTGGGCGCCGCTGCCGCACCAGCAGGCCGTTGAGCTGTGGGAGGCCACCGAGTTCGCGTACGGCAAGGCGGACCTGGCGCTCGACTGGCCGAGCCCCGAGGCCTTCCTCGACATCTTTCGCGGCAACACGCCCGCCAATGTGGTGCCGCAGGTGCCGCACTGCGCCGTCCGCCTGGCGGCCATGGGCTGGGAGGCGCGCACCGCGCGCCCCGAGGAGCTGGATGCCATGCGCGCGGGCGTCCGCCGCTGGCTGGAGGCCGGCGCCGTCTGCCTCTGCCTGGGCCTGGAGTACCAGCCGAGCGCCTACGCCGACACGCACGAGCTGATCGAGCTCAGCAAGGTGGCGCGAGAATACGACGCCATCTATGCCGCCCATATCCGCATCCGCGAGACGAGCGTCGCGCGCGCGTGGCGCGAGACGATGGAGATCGGCCGCCAGGCGGGCATCCCCGTCCACATCTCGCACACGGCCGTGAACGACGTGACGGAGCCGCTGCTGGAGGAGGCCGCGCGCACGTGCGACCTCAGCTTCGAGTCGTACATGTACCCGGCCAGCTGCACGCACCTCGTGATGATGCTGCCGAACTGGGCGCAGGGCGGCGGGCCCGCCGGGATTCGGCGTCGCTTGCGCGACTCCGAGACCCGCAAGCAGATGGCGGACGCCCTGGAGCAGCGGGTGCGCGAGGGGGCCGAGCGCGGTGCGCGGGCGGTGTTCGCCGCCAACCAGACGGGAAGGTACATCGGCCTGAGCGTGCCGGAGGCTGCGGCGGCGGCGGGGCTGCCGCTGGGGGAGTTCGCCCTGCGCACGCTGGAGGAGGAGTCCCCGTACGCCCTGATGGTCTACCACCAGGGCGGGACGGCGGAGGACCACGCCGCGCTGGTGCGGAGGACCTTCCGCCACGGGCGGATGATGGTCGCCAGCGACGGGATCTACCACGGACAGCTGCCCCATCCGCGCGGGTACGGCTGCTTCGCGCGGGCCCTGCGCCTCGGGGTGCGGGAGCTCGGCGCCGTCTCCCTGGAGGAGGCGGTGCACAAGATGACCGCCGTGCCGGCCGAGCGGTTCCGGGTGCCCGAGCGCGGGCTGCTGAAAGAGGGCTACGCGGCGGACGTGGTGGTGTTCGACCCGGCGACGGTGGCGGACCGCGCCACGTTCGAGCAGCCGTACGGCGAGCCGGTGGGTGTGGAGGCCGTCGTGGTGAACGGCCAGGTCGTGGTGCGCGGGGGCGTGCCGACGGGGGTGCTGCCGGGGCGGGTGGTGCGGCGGCGGTAGGCGGGCGCGGCGCAGTCCTGCCGCCGACTTTTCGGTCGCACCCTGAAGGAATCCTCATCCTCGTATCGAACAGGTGTTCTATGCGAGGTGGTCGTCCGCATGCCGAGCGACGTCGCGCCGCAAGCCCACGACATCGTCCTGAAGCACCTGAGCCAGCTGTTCGTCGGCCGCACCCTTGAGCCGTTGGGGCTGGACACGCCGGTGGTCTCCGCGGCGGTCCCGACGGAACTGCCGGAAGTGTCGGTGCGCGCACACACGGTTGACTACCTGTTTGAGCTGGCCGACGGCACCATGCTCCACTTGGAGTTCCAGAGCGGGCGCCATGCTGCCGAGCTCATACGGTTCCTCGTGTATGACGCCTTGGTATTTCAACGCCACCGGCGGCAGGTCCGGACGGCCGTCGTCTATACTGGCCGTGTGAGGCGGGCCGACGACCGCGTGGCCGCCGGCAGCCTCCAGTACCAGGTCGAGAACGTGTATCTCGGCGCGATGGATGGCGACGCCGCGTTGGCTGACCTGGAGCGGCGACGGCGGGAGGGCGCTCTCTGGCGCGAGGATGCGTTGGCGATCGCCCTGACCGTCCTGAAGCGCTTTACGGGCCGGACCCGATTGGAGGCGGTCGGCGCCGCGATGCACATGGCCGCGGCCCTGCCCGACGAGCAATCGCGCACGGAGTGTCAGGCGTCGGTCCTGGGCTTGGCGCAGCAGTATCTCTCGCAGTCGCAATTCGGGGCGCTGGCGGGGGTGGGGGACGTGTCGAAAGCGCTTGATCGAATGATCGAAGAGGGTTGGATCAGGGGCCGCGCGGAGGGCAAGGCGGAGGGCAAGGCGGAGGGTAAGGCGGAGGGCAAGGCGGAGGCGGTGCTCCTAGCCCTGCGGGAGCGCTTCGACAATGTCCCGGCGCCGCTGGTCGCTCGTGTGAGCCGACAGCGGGACGGTGACGTACTGGAGCGCTGGTTGGCGCTGGCCATCAAGGCGCCGTCGCTGCAGGCCTTCGAGCGCGGTCTGGATGGGTAGCGGGTCGACGACGTGCGCAACGCACTTGGTCGGCTGATCGAAGAGGGCTGGAGAATCGGCTGGGCCGAGGGCCGGGCCGAGGGCCGGGCCCTCGGGCTGGGCGGAGTCGTTGTTCCTGACGCTGCGGCAGCGCTTTGGTGAGGTCCCCGCTGCGCTGGCCGATCGGATTGGCGCACAGCAGGATGCCGCCGTGCTCGACCGCTGGCTGGCCTTGGCCATCAGGGCGCCGTCGCTTCAAGCCTTCGCGCGCGGCCTGGAGCAGTGGCCAACGCGGGGGAAGGGGGGCCCTACGCGCTCACCTTCCCCCGCCCGATGATGCGGAAGCCCATGGTGAGCGCGGAGACCTCGCCCGCGCCATCGCGCAGGAAGCCGATGCGCGACTCCTGCCCCCGCATCCTCACCGCGAACCAGTCCTCGCCCACGCAGCGCGCCGGGAAGCGCTCGCCCTCCTGGCACAGCACCAACCCCGCGCGGTCGGCCAGGACCGTCACGGTGGCGCCCTCGCCGGACACGTAGTCGCCCGTGTAGGCGAGCAGCCGCTCCGCCCCGCAGGGGTGGTCGCCGAACGCCTCACGCGGCGTGGCGACCGGCAGCTCGAGGGCCATGTTCACGGCGCCAAGCGTCAGGCGCGCGCCGGGCGTCGGGGTGACGTTGCTCAGCGCGACGCAGCTCAGCCCCGCCTCCGGGACCACGGTGAGGTAGGCGCTCGCGCCCTTGATGTTCCCGCCGTGCTCGACGAGCTTTTTGCCGTGATAGTCCGGGGTGATCATCAGCCCGTAGCCGTACGCCATCACCGGGCTGTTGGCGGCCGCGTGGGGCGCCGTCATCGCGCGCACGCTCTCCTCCGCCAGGATGCGCGTGCCGTCCACCACGCCGCCGGTCCGGTAGATCTCGGCGTACCGCAGCATGTCGCGGGCCGAGGACTTCAGAAAGCCCGCGGCGGACATGGCCCCCGTGGCCCACCAGGCGGGCGACCGCCTGACGACGTGCCGCCCGCCCTCCCGCTTCTCCGTGTAGAGCGTGGCGACGTCGTCCCAGCCGCCCAGCGTCTCCACGGAGAAGGTGCTGCGGGTCATGCCCGCGGGCCCGAGGATGTGCCGCTCCACGTACGCCTCGTACGGTTCGCCGCTGGCGCGCGCCACGACCGCCCCGAGCAGCGCCCAGCTGTCGTTGCTGTAGCTGAACTTCTCGCCGGGCGGCCCCAGCAGTTCAAACGGGGTCTCGGCGACGAAGGCCATGAGCTCCTCGACCGTCTCGACCGCCTTGGCCGCCTCGAGCTTCTTCCGCAGCTCGCCATCCTCCAGGTCGGGGTCCGCAAGCAGGCTGGCTCGCATGGCGACCCGCAGCGTGGGGAGGGGCGGCAGCCCGGCCGTGTGCGTGAGCAGGTGATGGAGCGTGGTGGCCTCCGCCATCGCCGCGTCCGGCGTCCGGTACTCGGGCAGCCACCTGCGCACGGGGTCGTGGACGGAGAGCCTGCCCTGCTCCTGCAGCTGCATGATGGCCACGGCGGTGAAGGACTTGGTGATCGAACCCACGCCGTAGACCGTGTCGGGGGTGACCGGCAGCCGCTCCTCGGCGTCGCGCAGTCCGTACGCGTGGTGATGGACCATGCGGCCATCCCGCGCGAAGCCGACGGACGCGCCCGGCGTGCGGTGCTCCTTCAGCGTGTCGACGAGAAAGCCCTGATAATCGTCCCAGTTCATGCCGCCGGCTTCGCCGCGCGCCCCCGGTCGCTCCTGCTACGATGGCCACGGGAGGGACCCCGCTTGCCGCCCGTCGCCCGCGTGGCTGTGATCCAGGCCTGCCCCGTCCTGATGGACCGCGAGGCCACCATCGCCAAGGTCGCCGCCCTCACGGCCGATGCCGCCGTCCAGGGGGCCCGGGTGATCCTGTTCCCGGAGGCGTTCGTTCCCGCCTACCCGCGCGGCCTTGGCTTCGGCACGGTGGTGGGCAGCCGCACGGAGGCCGGCCGCCGCGACTGGGCCCGCTACTGGCGCAACGCCGTCGACGTGCCGAGCCCCGCCACCGACGCCCTGGGCGAGGCCGCGCGCGCGGCGCAGGCCCACCTCGTCGTCGGCGTGATCGAGCGCGACCTCGGCACCCTCTACTGCACGATCCTGTACTTCGGGCCCGACGGCCGCCTGCTGGGCAAGCACCGCAAGCTGAAGCCCACGGCCGCCGAGCGGCTGATCTGGGGCGAGGGCGACGGCAGCACCCTGACCGTGGTCGACACCCCGTACGGCCGCCTGGGCGGCCTCATCTGCTGGGAGAACTACATGCCGCTGGCCCGCACCGCCATGTACACGCAGGGGGTGGACCTCTACGTCGCGCCGACGGCGGACGCCCGGGAGAGCTGGCAGGCCACCATCCGCCATATCGCCCTGGAGGGCCGCTGCTTCGTGCTGGCCTGCAACCAGTTCGTGACCAAGGACGCCTACCCCAAGGACCTCGCCTGCTACGACGACCTGGCGGCGGCGCCCGACCCCATCTGCGCCGGCGGCAGCGCCATCGTGGGGCCGCTCGGCGACTATGTGGTGCCGCCCGTCTACGGCCGCGAGGAGATCCTGCTGGCCGACCTCGACATGGACCGCGTGGTGGAGAGCCGCTTCGACTTCGACCCCGTCGGCAGCTATGCCCGCCCGGATGTCCTGCGGCTGGTGGTCAACACCGCGGATCAGCGGAGCGGGCCGCGCAGCCCGTCGTAGACCGGGGTGCCGGGTCCGCGCCTGCGCACGTCCTCGCGCCATCCCAGCTCACTCCGGGGCGGTGCCGACGGGCAGGCACGGGAGCGTGACGCGGAAGCGGGACCCGGCCCCGGGTGCGCTGCTCACGGACACCTGGCAGCCATGCAGCTCGACGATGCGCTTCACCAGCGCCAGCCCCAGGCCGCTTCCCCCGGTCGCGCTCGCGCGCGCCCGATCGGCCTTGTAGAAGCGCTCGAAGACGCGAAGCTGGTCGTCCGGCGCGATCCCGATCCCCGTGTCGGCGACCTCGACCGCGCCGTCCGCTGACAGCCGCACGGTGATCCGACCCCCGGGCGGCGTGAACTTCACCGCGTTGTCGAGCAGGTTGCTCCAGACGTGGTCCGTCAGGGCCTCGTCGGCGACCACGTCCGCGGGGGCAAGGTCCGCCTCGAGCTCGATGCCCTTGGCGGCCCACTGCGGCTCCGCCGCCAGGATCAGCCGCCGCAACTGGCGGTCGAGCCGGTACCCGTGCCGCTGCAGGGACGCCTCGTCCAGGGTCGTCAGCTTCAGCAGGTTGTCGCTGAGGCGTGCCAGTCGCTCGCTCTCCGTCTCGATGATCGCCAGGTAGCTCGCCCGCTCCTCCGGGCTCAGGTCATCCTCGCGCAGGGCCCGGGCAAAGCCCCGGATCGAGGTCAGGGGCGACTGGATCTCGTGCGAGACGTTGGCCACGAACTCCTGGCGCAGGCGCTCCATGCCCTCCAGGCCCGCGGCCATGGTGTTGATGGTGTGAACCAGCTCTGTGTACGGGTGCTGGGCGCCCCTGCGCGGGCTGTCCACGCGCATGCGGGCGTCGGCCCGGGGGCTGTCCACCCGCACGCGGAAGTCGCCCTGGGCGATGCGGTCGAGGGCGGCCAGGATCGAGCGCCAGGCGGCCATCTCGCGCGGCTGGCGGATCGCGCCGAAGGTGCCGGCCGGGATGGCGATCAGCCACAGCCCGCCCATGGCAGTAACCACGGTGCGCACCAGCTCGCCGGGGTGGGCGCCAAATCGGACGAAGAGCCAGCCGCTGATGAAGTAGGCGGCGGTCCAGGCCAGGGCGCAGATGGCCAGCACGGCGAGCAGGCCGAGGGCGCCGCGGACAACCCGGCTCACGGCACCACCTCCAGACGGTAGCCGAGGCCGCGCATGGTCCGGATGCGAAACCCCGACCTGGCTTCCGGAAACCGGTCGCGCAGGCGCTTCACGTGGACATCCACGGTGCGGTCGCCGCCCGGGTAATCGTAGCCCCAGATGCGCTCGAGCAGCTGCTCGCGGGTGAGCGTGCGGCCCTGTCCCTCTGCCAGCTCGTAAAGCAGCTCAAACTCCTTCTTCGGCAGGACGAGGTCATGGCCCGCGCACGCGACGGCGTGCGCGGCACGATCGAGGCGGATGGCGCCCACCTCCACCACCTGCGCGGAAGCGATCCGGTAGCGCCGCAGCAGCGCCCGGATGCGGGCGATCAGCTCCTCCGGGTCGAACGGCTTGACCAGGTAGTCGTCGGCCCCGAGCGCCAGGCCGCGGACCTTGTCCACCGTCGCGCCGCGCGCCGTCAGCATCAGGATGGGCAGGTCGCCGCGCGCGCGGAGCTCCCTGCAGACCTGCCATCCATCCGTGCCGGGCAGCATCAGGTCCAGGACGGCCAGATCGGCGGGCTCCGCGGCCAACGCCGCGTCCCCGTCGGCGGCCTCCAGCACATCCCACCCCTGCCGGGCCAGGTAGTGGCGGGCGAGCTGGCGGATGTGCGGGTCGTCGTCCACCACCAGGATGCGGGTCATCGCGCCGTCATCGCCCGGCGGAAGCGCCAGACGGACAGGGGCAGAAAGGCGGCCACCAGCGCGGCGCACCAGAGGAGCGAGGCCAGCACGGGGTGGACCTGGGGCCAGGCGGGGGCGGCCGGGACCGCCCCGCCGAACAGCTGCCGGCAGGCGGTGACGACGGCGCTGGTGGGGTTCCAGTTGGCGATGGCCCGCAGGATGGCCGGCATGCCGCCGGTGGGGACGAAGGTGTTGGCCACAAACGTCAGCGGCATGATCAGGACGAAGCCCAGGCCCTGGGCGCCCTCGCTGCTCTTGAGGAACAGGCCGGCGAACACGCCCACCCAGCTCATGGCGAACCCGAAGAGCAGGAGCAGGCCGAAGGCGGCCAGCGTGGGGGCCAGGCCGAGCTCGGGCCGCCAGCCGACGATCAGGCCGCAGACAGCCATGGCCACGATGCCGAGGCCGCTCTCCACGAGGTTGGCGCCGGTGTGGCCGATGAGGACGGCCGCGCGCGCCATGGGCAGCGAGCGGAAGCGGTCCATCACCCCGCTCGCCATGTCGCTGACGATGCCCGCCATGATGGAGGCCGAGGCCGTGGCCATGCTCTGCACGAAGACGCCGGGCAGCAGGAACTGGCGGTAGTCGCCGCCCGGCACGGCGATGGCGCTGCCGAAGATGTAGGCGAACATGAAGACGAACACGATCGGCTGGATCGTGACGCCGGAGAGCTTCTCGGGCATGGAGCGGATGTGGAGCAGGTGGCGCTTGGCCACGGTCCACGAGTCCGCCAGCAGCCAGCCCATCAGGACGCCACCTCCCGTTCGGTGAGGGCCAGGAACACCTCGTCGAGGGTCGGGCGCCGCAGCGCCAGGTCGTTCACCGCCAGCCCCGCGCGGTCCAGCTCCCGCACCACGGCCCTCAGCCCCGCGACGCCGTCGGCCACCTGCGCCGTGAGGCGCCCCGTCTCCGGATCGAGCGTGGGCTCCGTGCCCAGGGCGGCGGCCACCGCGCGGCGGACGGCCGGGAGGGTGTCCGCGTCCGGAGCCCGCACGTCGATCCGCTCGCCGCCCACGCCCCGCTTCAGGTCGTCCGGCGTGCCGGAGGCCACGACCCGCCCGTGGTCGATGACGGCGATCCGGCCGGCGAGGCGGTCGGCCTCGTCCAGGTACTGCGTCGTCAGCAGGACGGTCGTCCCGGCGCGCGCCAGCCCTTCGATCATGGCCCAGAGGTCCAGGCGGCTGCGCGGGTCAAGGCCGGTCGTCGGCTCGTCCAGGAAGATGATCGGCGGCGCCGCGACCAGGCTCGCAGCCAGGTCGAGCCGGCGCCGCATGCCGCCGGAGTACGTGCGGACCAGGCGGTCGCCCGCGGCGGCGAGCCCGAGCTGCTCGAGCAGCGCGTCCGCGCGGGCGCGGGCGCTGGCCGCGGGCATGTGGTAAAGCCGCGCCATCATCACCAGGTTGGCGCGTCCCGTCAGGTACTCGTCGACGGCGGCCTGCTGGCCGGCCAGGCCGATGCGGCGCCGGACCTCGTGCCCCTGGCGCACGACGTCGAAGCCGTCCACCCGGGCCGTGCCGGCATCCGGCCGCAGCAGCGTGGTGAGAATGCGGACGATCGTGGTCTTGCCGGCCCCGTTGGGGCCGAGAAGGCCGAGGATCGTCCCGGGTTCGACGACGAGGTCGACCCCGTCCAGGGCTCGGGTCTTGCCGAAGCGCTTGGCCAGCCCCTCGGCCCGGATCGCGGCGGTGGCCATCCGCAACCCCCCTCGGCCAGGAAGGCTATCCGGCCTCTGTGAACTGGGCGTGAACTGGGCGCAGGGGTTTGGCCGGCGTGCGTACGGCCGGCGGTCTCCCTGCACTCAGCGGGCTGGACCGCGTGTCGCGCTCGGATCGGGACCCGGTTGCCCCGGGCCCTGACAGAGGTAGGCGGCCAGGATGCGGGCGCCGCCCTTGCGCGCGGGGGCGATTGGGTGGCTGGGGGCATTACGGCGGGGTACGAATCGCGCTGCCCTTGCGCGCGGGGGCGATGGCTGGAAAGGCGCCGCAGGGGCGGACCTCCGCCCGGCCCTCCAGCCCGTCGCGCAGGGTGCCGCCGACGGGCCGCACCTCGAAGCCGAAGCTGAGCATCGGTCCGTGGGGGTGGTCGGGCCAGAACCAGCGGCCGAGCTCGCGCACGACCTCCACCTCAAGTCCCGTCTCCTGGCGGCACGCGCGCACGACAGCGTCCTCCGGGCGCTCACCGATCTCCACGACACCGCCCGGCAGCGCGGCCCCGCCGCCCGGCGGGTGCAGAGACACGACGCCGGCGGGGGTGACGATGACGGCACCGATTCCCACGACGTTGGCGGGGTAGTGGATCCAGCCGCAGGCGGGGCACCGCGTGCGAACGACGCCCTCCGCGTCGGCGAAGTTGACCAGTGCCCGCCCGCAGTGCCGGCAGAGCCGGTAGCGGAGGCGTGCGGGGACGGCAGCCGGGTATTCAGGCATCGCCGGCGAAGCGGCCTGTGGCCGCCACGATCCGCTCCGTCATCTCGGCGCCGCCGCCGTGTCCCGTTCCCACCACCTGCAGCTCGGCGTCCGGCCAAGCCCGCGCCAGCTCCCAGGCCGTGTCCAGCGGCCCGCCCAGGTCCAGCCGGCCGTGGATGAGGACGGCGGGGATCCCCGCGAGGCGATGGGCATCCCGCAGAAGCTGGCCCTCGGCCAGCCAGGCGCCATGGTGGAAGTAGTGGGTGCAGGTGCGGGCGAACGTGATGCGGAAGGCGGGGTCCTGATAGCGGGGATGAGGACGCCAGCCCGGCTCCAGCGAGAGCACGGCGTCCTCCCAGCGGCACCAGGCCAGAGCGGCCGCCTCGCGCAGGGCGGCGTCAGGCTGGACGTTCAGCAGCTGGTGGTAGGCCGCCACCAGGTTGCCCGCGCGGTCGCCACGGAACGCGGCCCACTCCTCGGGGAAGTAGCGCCCCACCTCGTGGTAGAGCCAGTGGATGTCGGTGCGCCGGGTCATGGTGACGGCCGCCAGCACCATCGCGGTGACGCGCTCGGGGTGGCGCTCGGCGTACGCAAGGCCCAGCGTGACGCCCCAGGAGCTGCCCCATACCAGCCACCGCTCGATGCCGAGGTGTCCGCGCAGGCGCTCGATGTCGGCGATGAGGTGCTCGGTGGTGTTGGCCGCCAGGGACGTGAGGGCCCCAGTGCGCGGCAGGCTGCGGCCAGACCCGCGCTGGTCGAAGAGGACGATGCGGTAGCGCGCGGGGTCGAAGTACCGCCGGTGGCCCGGGGTGCAGCCCGAGCCGGGGCCGCCATGGAGGACGACGGCCGGCTTGCCATGCGGGTTGCCGCAGGTCTCCCAGTAGATCCGGTGGCCGTCCCCGACATCCAGCAGGCCGTGGGCGTGGGGCTCGATGGCCGGGAACAGCGGCAGGTCAGCCCTCCCCCTTCTCGTGCAGCCAACGCCGTGACCAGGTCATGAAGGCGGCGAGGTCCGCGATGCCCCCAGGCAGACCCGCCAGAAGCTGCTGGTCATCCACCTGCTCGTATCCGTGCACAAGTCGGTTGCGCAAGCCGATCATGTCGTGCCAGCGCTTCACCTGCGCGTCCGCGACGCCCGTTCCGGCAACCGCGGCATTGAGAGCGTCGTGCGCGCCCTGAGGGACATGGCGCGCTGCCTTCGCGCTCACGTGAAAGCAGATGTCGATCACGGCCTCGATGGATGTCTGGATCGCGTACCGCACGCCAGCGACCATGAGCGGGCCAGGCGGAGCATCGGTGGTATACTCCGCTACCGGCCGCAGCACGGCCAGTTCGGCGTCAATGTAGGTCAGTTTCGCGAGGATGCGACCAGCATCGACTTCACCCATGGCGCAGCGCCTCGATGAGGTCGCGCTCAACCTGGCGGTAGCGGATCTGCTCGTCCGGATACATTCGCGCCACATACATGACGAAGTCGTCCGCCGCGTCCTCGTCCGATACCCAGACTCGGCGGCCCCTGGCCACCGCACGAAAGCTGAAGCGAACCTGCCGTGGCGAGAGCACGGTCACGTGGAACTCGTGCCCGGCAAAGCCCTTGAGGACCCGGCCGACTTGTGCCTCCAGGTGCCACGGCACCCACCCCGCCCGCGTCCAGACATCTCGGCGGGCGATGATGCCAATGTCGATGTCGCTGTCGGTCCGCATGTCGCCGTCCAGGCAGGAGCCGAACAGGTACGCCGCCACGGCATCAGGCGGCGCCTCGCGGCTGAGGGCATCTGCAACGTACCTGGCTACTTGGGCCGGCGTCGGCGCGGCCACGGAGGCCACCCCCGTACCTCCCTTGTACCATGGGCGGGCGGGGCATTCGCCTCAACAGGTCATGAATCGCTTCGCACGCGGATGAATCGGGGCGCGCGCAGGCGCGCCCCGTCACGAATGCGCGTGCGGATCAGCCGTTGCCCGAGACGAAGACGGTCCAGTCCACGGGCGCCGGGGTGAAGCCAAGCTGGCGGATCAGCGTCGTGACCTGGCCGCGGTGGTAGCTGCCGTGGTTGACGAAGTGGATCAGCAGGTCGCTGAGCGGGATGGCGAACGTGGCGCCGCTCGTGAAGCGGCCGTTCACCACCCGCTCCAGGTCGGCGTCCGTGAGGCGGCTGACGAAGGGGCGCACCTCGCCCTCGACCTCGGCCCAGCGCGCGGCGATGGCGGTGACGTCCGGGAACTCGGCCGCGCGGCGCATGCTCGGGCGGGCGACGCCCTGGAAGCGCTGATACCAAAGGGACTCGACCTCCATGATGTGCACCAGGTGGTGCAGCAGGGAGGGGAAGCTGCCGCCGAGCGGGCGGCTCAGCTCCGCGGTCGGGATGGCGGCGACGGCCTTCAGTTGGCGGTCGCGGGCCCAGTAGTTGTAGTCCACCAGGCGGCGGACGTCATTTGCGGTCATACCGCGTACCCCGCGCAGAGCAGGCCGAAGTACGTGGGGACCTCGTAGGACAGGAACTCGCCCTTCATCGGCACGACCTGGCGGGCGCCGGCCAGGGTGAGGATCTGCCAGAGGCCGTCGGGCTTGGCGTTGCTGACC